>VBHV01000238.1 GCA_005881995.1 Chloroflexota bacterium
GTGATCTACCCAGAGAAGGTCGCCGCCCTCGGCGCGCGCTTCGCCATGCAGTGTGTAAAGAATGGGGATATCCATCTTCTCATAAGTTCGCGCCATGGCTGCCTCTTCACCGCGCCGCTTGTCCTTGCCCATGCTTAAAATAATGGCGCCGGAATCGGTCACAAGCGATGGGTCAAAGGCGTAAATAGCATCAGCGTGATCGGGCAGGTATTCGTCCTGATAGATAACCTCGGCACCTCCCTTGCGCAATAATTCCACCAGCGTATCATGTTCTTGCTGGGCAACCGCCAGGTCGGGACGGCTGGTATAGTGCCAAACCTGCGGATCAGCAGCGCCGAAGGCCTGGTCTGGACGTTTCACGAGGACGGTGCGTAGTGGCGAGACCATATCCTGGCAACCGTAGGGTCTGTTCATAGAAACTACTCCTTCTTTAAGGTTCTGTCTGGTACAATATTACAACAGAGACTTCAAGACCTCCTTTCCTCCAAAGAAAGTTGTCACAAATCCCTCTGTCATGCATCTTCATTAGTAGAACCGGGTTCCTCCATGCAGGATGCCCGGCAAACACGAGAGAGAAGAGCGATGCTGAGCGAGACGATGCCTGCGACCCAGGAAGTCGAGGCACTCATTCACAACTATGGCAGACTGGTGTTCCAGGTGATTTATGGACTCACCGGCGACTGGCAGGAGAGCCAGGACCTCACCCAGGACACCTTTGTGCAGGCGTTCCGTGCAATTGATGCTGCACGCCTGGCAAGTGGCGCACACTTTCAAGCCAAAGCCTGGCTCTTGCGGATTGCCGTGAACACAGTGCGGATGCACCGCAGGCGATGCAGCGTCATCTGCTTCATCCCGTTCTCGCAGTTGCGCGAGGAGTCCCAGAAAGAAACAGATACCGATTTCGTGTATGAGCGCGCAGCCCCTATGCAACCTGCAGGCTGCGGCATGAGTGCTACAAGGGACCCGGCAGACATCGTAGCGGAACGGGATGCTGTCCAGCGTACGATGGCACAACTTCCAGAAGCGCTACGCCTCTGCTTACTCCTATCGGTCATAGGTGGATTTTCCTCACGAGAGATTGCCACATTGCTCGCTCTTTCCGAGGCAGCCACACGCCAACGGCTCTCGCGTGCCAGAAAACTCTTCCAGCGGCTCTACCTGCAGGAGAGCGGGGAAGCTATCGCCGGTGGTTCATCACCGTCGATGCATAGAGACACAAGTAGCCAGCACTTTGCGTTGGCTACCCGGCCAACATATGCCGCAGCTCTGCCTGCATGAACAATTGGGAGAGAAGCCGCTTCTCAACGAGAGGAGGGTAACAGCGATGGAGGAATGTACTCCTCCCGGCGGGAAGAGCATTGCCCACCGGGAGGGGTACTGTTTAGGACCGTTCTAAAAGTATTCAATGATGTGTTCGGGTTTCAAACGCAGCGTCACGCGCTGTTCTTTGGAGAATTGGTTCTCCATTTGCCGCTTCGCTTTCTCTTCGCCATGATAACGTGACGATAGTCGAAAAATATCGCGTTGGGCAATCTCGGGATCATCGATCATTTCGACCTTGCCACTGAGCGTAACATAGATATAGCCGTCCTCAACGCAGACCGATATGCGAGGGTCGCGCCTCATGTTGCGTTCTTTGGCACGGCCTACTTTCGTATTCATGAGAATGGTGCCGTCATCTTCTAGCAGATACCACATCGTGGTCAACTGCGGCGTGCCATCCTCGTTGAGTGTGGCAAGTACCGCGAACCGCTTCTCCTGCAAGTATGCGTGGGCTTTTTCTGATAGTTTAACTCGACTGTTCATTCATACTCCTAAATTGTTTGATGTTTGGACTATTATACAGGAACCACAACCTGCAACTGCTTCTCTGCCACGTGAGCGTGTATCGGCGTCGAACCTCGCACCTCGCCGTCCAGTGTCGAGTCACGTGGATCCGCGTTCGTTGTGATGATCACACCCCGTGCTTGCAGGTGATGGATACCCGGAATACCCGACAACTCCCCGGGATGATACTCATGCCGGACCGGTTGGGGCAAGGATTGCTGCTCCTTGTGGCCGAACAGCTGTGCCAGCCTTGCGCTCAAGCTCCCAGACTCGATCTCCTCGATCACAACGATATCGAGTAACCCATCGCCGAGCTTTGCCCCAGGGAGAGAGAGCTGCCATTGCCCACCAAATATAGGCGCGTTGATAACCGCCACTTGCAGAGCGCGACAATGCAATGGCACATTTTCCTGCGCTGTCGCGGGCCTTGTCCTCGTCAGACCAGGGAGAAAGCGATTACTATGCGGAAAAGCCAGTCCCTCGAAGTACAGTTCGACCTCCAACGCCTGGTGAAATTTCAGCGTCTCTAAAGCCGCAAAAGGATAGGTCAGGCGTCCAAAGCGTTGCCGGGTCGCCACGTTGGTCGCGATGCGTGCAAACTGGACATTCAGTCCGATGGTCAGGGCGTGCGCAAAGTAGCCATGCTTTTGAGGCGAGACATATTGCTGTAGCGGCCCGAATTGTCCTTTGCTAGCAGGATGCGGTGCCTGCTGAGCAGGTCGCGCCACACCGACATCTACTTCCTGTATCCTCCCCCGGGCAATAACCTGAGAAGCACTCTGGAGGTCTTGAGGAATCGCCAACGAGCGGGCAATGTCGTTAGACGTGCCAAGCGGAAGTATGCTCAATGGCAGACTACTTTCCGCAATATGAGTGATGACGCCGCCGACAAGCCCATCTCCACCTGCGGCGATAGCCATATCGATGCCGCTCTCCTGCCAGATTGCCCCCTGGGAGGGGAGGTTATCCAGTTCGGCAATAGAGATGCTATTGACGATCTCTACACCGACCTGTTCCAGCAAAGTCTGCGCCGCAGAGAGTTGCGCAGACCTGCCCGCATGGGGGCTATGTATGACAAGTGCTCGTTGGCGATTGTGCATGCTTGTATCCAACCCTGAACTATCACTTCTTTTCCTGCAGTGAAGGCCATCCCTTCACATACGTGAAATCGGGCTTAGTGCAGCTTTGGTATAACAGTCTCGCCGTAGGCGCGGATGAACTCGCTTTGATTGCGTCCCACGTTATGGACATGCACCTCGGAAAAGCCAAGATCGAAGAAGCTCTGGATGTGTTGTCGATGTTCATCAAGATCCGTCGAGATGAGAACCCGCCCTTTGAAATCTTCGGGGCGCACCAGTTGCCCGAAGGCGGCGAAATCTTCTGGTGAACGGATATCTTGCTTCGGTGCTTTGATGCCGCCGTTTGGCCATTCCTTCATGGCCTGTTCCGTCGCTTTTTCATAGGTATCCGCCCAGGAAACATGCAGCTGCAACAGTTTGGGCATGATCGCGGGCTCTTTTCCAGCCTCGCGCGCGCCTTTCTCGAAGCTTTCGATGAGCGTCTTCAACTTCTCTTGTGGCGCTGCAGGAGTGATCAAGCCATCGCACAGCCGCCCGGCGGTCTCCGCCGTTTTCGGGCCAGAGGCGGCTATGTAAATGGGACAGGGTGTTTCTGGTCGCGTATACAGGCGCGCGCTTTCCATCCTGAGGTGTTTGCCGGAATAGCGCACCTTCTTGCCTGTAAATAATTGCTTGATGATCTCGATAGATTCCACCATGCGTTCCAGGCGCTCAGGCGCATCGGGCCATTCACCGCCTACGACATGCTCGTTGAGTGCTTCGCCCGTGCCGATGCCCAACCAGAAACGACGGGGGTACATGACGGCCAGGGTAGCTGCTGACTGCGCGATAATGGCAGGGTGGTAGCGGTACGATGCGCAGGTCACCCCTGGCCCGAAGGTTACCTTCTGTGTCGCCATACCGAGCGCGCCCATCCAGGGCCAGACCTGCGGGCTTTGCCCCTGCTGTGGCACCCAGGGATGAAAGTGGTCGGCAGCCATCACCCCACCAAATCCGGCCTGCTCCGATTCCTGGCACCAACGAATTAATTCGGTTGGGCCAAAGTGTTCCAGCGCTGCTGAATATCCAAGTACTGGCATAACAATCTCCTTTTAATAAAATAGGCGAATTAGCCTGCACAGCTTCGTATAGGGTACGGGTATACTTTACCTACCCTCGCGGTTGCTCTGGATAGCTCTTGTACATCTTCTATGGTATCTATATCGAGTGCCAGGCCACAACTTTGATAGAGCACACTTCTCAATCCTCGATGCCTCGCCGCACGAAGATGACGTTCCAGGCTATTCACACCAAAGAGATAGGGTATGGCTAAGGGGGGACGCGCGAGCAGCGCATTTGTCCCCAGGCCGTCCCTGGGTGGTGCAAGCACAACATCAAACTGGACCGATTGCTCAATCATGGCGTGAATATCACCTCTCGTCAGCAGGGGCAAATCGGCGGAAATGGTCAAAAGCGCGGTAGCTCCTTCCGACAGTTCTCTCATCGCCGCCGCGTGTAAGGCGGGATTGTGACCTGGTTGTTCCTCCCGCAGCGCTTTGGCACCCCATATTTGAGCCTGTTCAAGCACGCGTTTATCCGCGCTGACGACGGCTGTTTGCTCAAGCTGGTCGCAAGTTTGCAGCACATAGAGCACGTGCGAAAGCATATCCAGCACGAGCGTTTCGCGCTGGCTCTGGGAAAGATAGGGCGCAAGGCGACTCTTTGCCCTGGCGAGAGATTTTACCGGAACGAGTGCTCTGTATCTCATATAGTTATTACTACGGGTATTCCTTGCTATTGTAATCCTGCTGCCTCCAAGACTTTACGCGCCAACGCTGCTTTGGCCGCGGCGTCGCGCATGATGGTATTGGTTGCTACCGCCGGAATGCCCAGATCTTCGATTGCGTCAAGCAAGTGGGCGTCCTGTTCATCGACGACCATCACATCCAGGAAATCGCGGTAGTAGCGCGCCACACCCACCGCCGATACCTCCATTTTCAGCCCACTCATCAGCTTATCGGCAGGCCCTTTGATGGGTGCGCCTGCGATAAGGGGGCTGACGGCGACGACCATGCCGCTCGCCTCGTGCAGCATATCATGGATGCCTGGAACGGCTAAGATACTGCCGATACTAACGATAGGATTACTGGGGGCGAGCAAGATGGCCTCGGCGTTTTTAATGGCGTCAAGCACTCCAGGTGCTGGCCTGGCTTCGCTTGCGCCTACGAATACCACGTCCTGCACTTCATCGGCACAGCGGCGCTTGACCATGTATTCCTGAAAATGCAGCAGGCCAGCCGGGGTCCGTATATGCGTCTGCACGGGTTGATCGCTCATAGGTAAAATATGCATACCCAGGCCAAAACGCCTGCGCAGATCTTCTGTCACCTCGCTGAGCGTCTTTCCCTGGTGCAAGAGGTTCGTGCGGTGGATATGGGTAGCCAGATCGCGATCACCGAGCATGAACCAATCTTCATTGCCGTAGCTAGTCAACTGCTGCATCGTGTAATAGGTATCGCCGCGTATACCCCAGCCATGCGTCTCGTCAACCACGCCCGCGAGCGTATACATCACGATATCCAGGTCGGGTGAGACATGCAGTCCGTAGAAATCGCGGTCGTCCCCGATATTTCCAATTACCGTCAGGCGTTCCTGGGGAACCACCTGCACCAATCCCTGCAAGAAGCGCGCAGCGCCCACGCCGCCCGCAAGCACAACAATCATACGGAACCTCTATCAATCAAAGCGTACTATCAAGTTGCTCAATGGAAGCCGTTCGCGTCGCTGTGGGTCTGCCGCGGCGTACCCGACCGTAATCATGGCCTGGGGAATCAGCCGCGTATCCAGGTTGAGCGCGTCGCACACGATTTCCGGACAAAAGAGCGGCGCGCACATCCAACCGGCATCTAAGCCCAGGTCGTAGGCCATCAGCAGCATATTCTGGATGGCCGCGCCGATGCTCTGGATGGCCATAGTGGTCTCATCCGCCTGCCTGCGCTCGTCGGGATAGCGATCCAGGTCTTCCAGGTACAGGCAAGGAAGAATAATCACGGGAGCATTCAGGATGCGCTGGCGCGATTTGTCCAGTCGCAGGTTGACGACCCCGCTATCCTGCCCATCCATCTGGAGGTTGTGCCGCCAGGTTTCGCCCATACGATCCGCGAGCAGATTCTTCAGTTCCGGGCGTGTCAGTACGATGAAGCGCCAGGGTTGTCTGCCGTGTGGCGATGGCGCCCAGCGCGCCGCTTCCAGTATTTGCTCGATCAACTCGCGCGGGACAGGTCGATCCCGGAATTTCCGCACACTGCGCCGACCTCGGAGTAATGTTGCCAGCGTGTCCGTGCGCGTGGGAAGCGTCACCGATCGCTGCTCAGAATGTGTTGCCATGTGTTCTTATTGCCTTTAACTCTTCTCTCCTGAAACATGATACCCCTGACTCATGGATATGAGTGAATTATCGAGTCGGGTTAGTATGTATCATTGTTATTATAGCTAACGTTTCTCCTTCCCTGCTAGCTTAGAACAGTCTATGCCCAGTTTTCATTCCATCTCTCTAAGGTTTACCTCATTTCGTTGTGTTTAGGCCCTGCGTTAAGGAAGAAGCCTCGTAGCCGCAAAGTAGATAAGTGCGGCACAGTTTGCTCTTAGGATGCTTCGGACACCCCCATCATGCGAGCAAGGTCATCCGCAGAAACCCGCGTATAGATAGTCGTCGTCGCGATATCAGCATGGCCCAGCAATTGTTGAATCGCTGGGAGCGGCATCGGCGGGCGGTCCAGCCCATACGCCGCCGGATCGAGGAGCGACTTGGCAAACGTATGGCGGAGATCGTGAGGACCCAGAGGAGAAGTGAGCTTCGCTGCCTGGCCGAGCTTGGCAATGATCTCCCTGATGCCGCGTTCCGTCAGAGGTCCGCGCTGGCCAAGAAAGAGATGCCCATCTGGCCACCTGCTCCAGGCAGCAACCGCATTCCCATCGACAGTTGCCCGCTCACGCCAGCGTTCTGCCAGGTGTTCGCGGTGGTTGAAATAAGCATCGAGTGGTTCGCGTGCTTCTTGGACGAGCGGGACCTCGCGATGCTTGAGTCCCTTGCCACGTCGAATGATGAGCGACCCGCGCCTGGCTCCGATCTGGACATCGGGAATCTGGAGCGCAGCCACTTCGGAGACGCGTGGGCCTGCATAGCGAAACAAGGTAGCTAGAGCCAACGCCAGTCCGTGATCGCGGCGAACGAGTTGCTCTGCACACCTCCGTATCGCGTTCCATTCGGTCTTTGAGAGGGCGACGGGCGCAGGTTCAACCACCTCAATCATTGTCAGGTGGCGAAAGGGGTTGGTGCCATCGAGCGTATCGAAGAAGAGCATGAGGCTAATGAGCGCCCGATTGATGGTCGTGGGAGCAAAGCGTTTGGCTAACAGATGATCACGATACGTTTTTGCATCAATGGGTGTGATCTCAGTTGCTTTGAGACCAGGATGTTCACTCTGGAGCCAGGTGGCAAAGCGACGAGCGTCCTGGGTATACAATGCGATCGTTTTAGCAGACAGATCAGGACGATGGGTAAGCATCTCCTGCCAGGAAGCAATCTCATTCCACATGACTCCTC
>VBHV01000506.1 GCA_005881995.1 Chloroflexota bacterium
CAGCCCTTTGGCTATGTGAGCGTTTTCGCGCGCATCGTTGATAGGCTGGATGAGCTACAAGCTACCGGTGATCGACTGCTGCGCATGGGCATCGTACCTGCGAAATTAGAGAGGGTTGAGGCATGACAGAAGCAGATATCCAGGCGATCGTACAGGAAGTTATGCGCCGTATGCTGGCCGAGAATGCTTCATCTGATGCCGCTACCATAGTGAATGGACGCGCGACATCTTCATCCAACAGGCAGAGTAGTACTGTACAAAAGCAACAGGCGGATAGCAATACCGTCACCGTAACGCATGTCATCACGCGCAGTGACGTCGTCGATTTCGCGAAGGCCGGCAAGAAACGCCTGCTCATTGCGCATGGTGGGCTGGTGACACCACTGGCACGCGACCTGGCAGCGGAACACGGTATCGAAATCGTGTGGTCTTCGGAGACCGCCAATGGCGCGGCTAACAAAGCTGACCACACAGCGCAAACGCGCAGCTTGAGCAGCTCGTCCGGTAAAACTGCCCTGACCTGTTTGCGCTGCAGCTCCTGCCTGGAACCGGCGTTTTACGAACGCGCACTCGCTGAAATGGAACATTCGACGGCGCGTGTGCTGGGTGAATTGCGGGGTTTCATCGCGCGCTGCTGGCTGCATGAACCCGCCGATATCGCCACATTGCGTTCGATCTCACGCCCACCGATGGGCAATCTCCCCTGCTGTTTCTACGCCAACTTCAACCTGTTCTGGGCAGGTGAAAACTTGCAGGTATGCAGGCAACAGGTGAAGGACGGCATGCTTGCGGTACCACTAGTGTGTCAAATGCTGGCCGGGTTATTGGAACGACATGCCACTCGTTTAGAAAAGTGGTCAATGACCGAAACGGTGGCGCTTGAACGCATGCTTGTCCAGTATTTCAAGGGAAAAGGTCCCGCTTCTGAGGAAGAATTCCTGGCGGTCGTGGAACACGCGATGATCGCCCTGGACCGCGTGCAGAGCTGGATCGACGGACTGCTTCCCTGGAGTGAACTGGATGCCCGGCTGGCGCTGCGTCGCCCTATTACAGTTATTTAATGGAGGATATGTATTATGACAACAACCGAGGCGAACCCCACAGTAACGATTGACGGACTGCTTTCCCAATGGGAAAGCGAGGGTATCAGTAACGTCCTGTTTGAACTTCCCGACATGCATGGCGTTGCACGTACCAAAATTGTTCCCCTCAACAAGGTGCGTGGCTTTGCTGAAAAGGGCCTGAACATGTACGGCGGAACGCTCACGCTCGATACACGCTCTTTCGTGGTCTCTGACTCGAAGTACAACGAAGAAAAGAACTATGCCGACCAGGTACTCATCCCCGACCTTTCGACGGCATCCATTGTTCCCTGGATGAACAAGACGGCGCGCCTCATCTGCGATACTTACTGGGCCGATGGCACGCCGTTACACGCCGCACCGCGTCATGTACTGCGCCGGGCAATCGCGGAACTCGACAAACTCGGCTACCAGGCAGTGGTTGGGCTCGAATACGAATTTTACTTGCTCGATCCAACTACTATGAAGCCGGTCTTCGACGGCCTGCACATCTTCAACCACATGCGCAACACGGCTGTGCCGGTGGCAGAGCGTATCATCGAACTGATGCCGCAAATCGGCATCGACATTATCACCGCCAACTGCGAATATGGCCCCGGACAGTTCGAGATCAACTACGGGCCGCACCAGGGGCTGCGCGCAGGTGACCTGGGCTTCACATTCAAAAACGGCGTCAAGTATATCGCGCGGCAGCTGGGCTACCATGCCACCTTCATGACCAAGCCCTTTACCGATCAATCAGCCAGCGGCGCGCACACGCACATCAGCCTGGTCTCGAAGGATAGCGGAGAGAACGCCTTCCTGGACACTAACGACGAGCACGGCCTGTCGCAAACGGCCTACCTTTTCACCCAGGGTATGTTGAAGCATGCCAACGCGGCGATGGCATTGATGGCTCCCACGCCCAACTGCTACCACCGCTTCGTGCCGCATCATTTCGCGCCCTCCAACATTAGCTGGGGCCTGGAAGACCGCACGGCCTTGATTCGCGCCAAGAACAGCCGCGACTCGCGTACGCACCTGGAAAACCGCCTGCCCACCGCTCTGAGCAACTCCTACCTGGCAACCGCCGCC
>VBHV01000507.1 GCA_005881995.1 Chloroflexota bacterium
CAGTGTATTTCTACGATGCTAACCACACCGACCAGCTAAATATCCTGAGGGTAGCAACCAACGGTCAGAGCATCGATCAGTATATCAAGAAAGAAGAGTCCCAACTTGGGATGACCTCGCCGAAAGGCCAGGCTCCCCTCTCGTTCGCGGGAGCAACGTGGCAACAGGTGCAGGGAACAGCCTTACAAAGCGGCGCAACCTATACCGAAACGTTGCTGGTGACAACACGTGGCAATCATTTCTACGCCCTGGTGCAAATGGCGCCCGCACCAACCTATGCTGGTGCGGATCACCTGTTCTTTACTGTTATACGCTCGTCATTGCAATTCCGGTAGCCTATGCGAACATGGATTTCGATGATATAATAGCGGCGTCTTGCACGGTATTATTGAATAAGGATGATACGTACGCGCATACGTGCGCTGATAAGAAAGGAGTTCGCAGCCTTCACTGCACAAGAATAGCATGGATGATATTCGTTTTGAGCGGCATTTCCGCACACCATACTCGGAAAGCTACTACATCATGCAAGGAACCAGCTTGCAGACCAACAATCGCCTTGGCACAGTGGATATTCACTTTACAACCACGGCAGTACACGGCACACTGATTTTGGAGCGGGAACTGGATGAGTCTGACCTGACCAAACTCATCGAGCAGATCGATGAAGACCTGGTACTCTCCGCCGATATGCCCCGCGATGACTTTCTGGTGAGCGTCTATATCGGCAAAGATGTGGGCTTCTACAGTGACGAGTATTTCGCGGATGAAAACGGCGCCGACGATGGCTACGGCGACGATGACGAAATCTAGGGCAGTTCAGTCTTCTAGCAGGCCGCGCCGCATTGCGTATTTGACCATGGGGCTGATCACCAATCGTTCGGCGATCTGGTTGTTGGTGAAGCCCTCCGCCACCAGTTTCAAGATTTCGCGTTCGCGCTCCGTCAGACTGCTATAGCTATCTTTCTCCTCGCCGGAATGTACCCGCTGTAAATAATCCCCCACCATCACCGATTGCGCGCTAGGTGAAAGGTAGAAGTTGCCATTTTGCACGACGTGCAGCGCCGTAATCAATTCGGTGTCCGCCGCTTCCTTTAACATATATCCCGACGCTCCGGCCCGCAGCGCTTGAAACACGTATTCGTCGTTTTCATGCATCGTCAAAACCAGCACCTTCACATCCGGCGCTAATTTTTTAATCTGACGTGTCGCCTCGATGCCGCTTATATCGGGCATGGTGATATCCATCAGTACAATATCGGGGCGCAATCGCTGGGCCTCGTAAATCGCATGCCGTCCATCCTGCGCCTCACCTACCACTTCCATATCCGGCTGCGCATTCAGCATCATTTTTAGCCCGGCTCGTAAGATCGTATGATCGTCCGCCAATAAGATATGTATTTTCATGGAGAAGTCCCGTGTAGAGGCACGTGTGCCTGTCTCTGCTATTGTATTGCCAATTCGTCAATGTGCTGGGCTGCTCGTCGTTCCCCGAATGCGAAAGGGATACTGACCTCCACCGCGGTTCCCTTTCCTGGCACCGAGGAAATATTCAGTATTCCATCAAGCAGCACAGCCCGTTCCTGCATACCGGCCAACCCAAGTCCTCGCTCCTGTCCGGGATTCTTGACCAGCGCTTCATAGTCGAAGCCGTCGCCATCATCTTTAATGATAGCTTTCACGGCGTTTTTCGTTTCTCTCAGGGTAACGTGTACCTTGCGCGCGTTGGCGTGGCGGGCGGTGTTGGTCAGGCACTCCTGCACGATGCGGTAGAGCGCGGTCTCCATTTCGGCCGGCAGTCGCTCTTTCAGCCCGCTTGAGCGAAAGTCAACTTCGATGGAACACTTCTTCTGATATTCCTTGACGTACCAGCGCAGCGCCGGGAGTAGACCCAGGTCGTCGAGCGCGCTGGGCCGCAGGTCAATACTCAGGCTGCGTATAGCGCGCAGCGTTGAATGGGCCAGGGCGCGCGTATCCGCGATACGTTCCCGCGCTTCCGGCGCTTCAATGGATTCTTCAAGCACCGCCAGGCTAATCATGAGCGAGGTCAGTACCTGGCTGGTTTCATCATGCAGTTCACGCGCAATGCGCTGGCGTTCCTGCTCCTGCGCGTTAATAATCTGGCTGGCGCGTTGGCGCGAGGCATCATCCAGCGCCTCCAGTACCATATTGAACGCGCTCGCCAGCTGGTCCGCCTGCGAATCAACGCCCGTGAGCGGCGCTCGCAGCGAGCGTTCTCCCAACTGCACGCGCCGCATCACCTTGCCCAGGTCCATTAATGGGCGAAAAGCGATCTGGAGGACCACCACATTGAGCGCGATACTAATCAACCAGCCCAACGCGACAAAGATAATCAGCGACATGGGCGTTGCAAAGGGGCTGGTGTTCAAATGCGTTGCCAGCCACGTGCCGCCTGTCGCGCCAAAGAAGATAATGATGCTGTTTGCGAACAGCACTTTATAGAAAATGGGGATACCCAGCAGCCGTCTCAATATGGGACTACTCGGCTGCCGGACTTCCACCGGTTGTATTCTGGGAGTTACCATAGCTAGAATCCTTTCATAACCCATTCATATTGTATGAGCAAGCTCTGAAGCTGTCAAACCCCTTGCGTATCATAGTAGGGGCGTGGGAGGAGAGGAAGAGGGGTTCCTAGAATCAGGTATCCGCAGCGCAAATATCAGGTACACACCTGATGCCATCACCTTGCATGTGCCGTAATCTAGAAGTAACACCCATCCTGGGCCGTAACATGTCCATAAATTGAAAGATAACTCTTCTCATTTGGCGCAGGATGCGTTACAATCACTATAATAGTATGTATGAACCTCCACGTTTCGAGGTAGCAGGAAGCTGCCCGCGCTGGAGCCATACAGCATATACGGCGTGGGCATTTTGTGATATAATTTTCCACGCACAACAAGGACTTTTCATACACCTGGCTATTGTCCTTTGACATGACAGTTTCAAAACCGAAGATGTTTGAAAACATTTAGGAAGGTAGGCACGGTGAGTTCACTTCCAAAGAAAAGCCTGCTCGACACAATGACGCAGAAAATGGTCGAGAGTCAAGCGTGGCGCTCATTATTTCGCCATGGCTATCCCGATACCCCTCTCAACCAGTCCCTGGTGATGATGGGCAACGTA
>VBHV01000508.1 GCA_005881995.1 Chloroflexota bacterium
CGAAGCGCGTTCCCTCGCTTACCTCGGGATGGCGTTTGAGATAGGAGCCGGTGGCGATACGGCGCATGACCTGTTCAATGGGCAGCATGGCGCAGCGTCGGACCAGCAGCGTTACATCGTTGATTTGTTCCACAAAGTGGGTGGCGATTTGCTCCTCATTTAATAAACGAAAGACGTTGGCGGTAGTGATGGTGCTCCAGCGGGATTTGCCAACCAGCTGGTTGCGTCGCATGCCGTCACCCGCCGTAATCTGATCTTTGTTGATCATGTAGGCTAGAGTGTCATCGCCTGGATAGGCGTAGATTTGTTTGGTTTTGCCTTCGGCTAAGAGTGGGCCGAAGGCAGGTTGGTTTATCATGATAAAATAACTCCTTTGCCTTCTGTGAGATGGCCGATGGTTAGTAGTTCGGGGAAGACGCGACGGGCTTCTATGGCGGCTTCGGGTGAAACAACCAGCGCCATGCCTATGCCCATATTCAGGGCGCGGTACATTTCGCCGCGTGGAACGTTGCCCATGCGTTCAAGCAGGTCGAAGATGGGCGGGACGTGCCAGGCGTTTGTCTCGATGACGGCCTGTATGCCAGGCGGCATGGTGATACCTGGATATACGCGCAAGGTGAGTATTTCGCGTAAGTAGCAGCGATGCGGGCGCAGCAATGCATCGACAAGCGGCTCGCCAAGCTCTGGAAAGACGGTGTCCAGTGGGTATGGCGAGAAGACGCGCCGGGCCAATGAATAGCCATTGGTGTGCAGACCGCTCGAAGGGAATCCCAGGATGATATCGCCGGGGTCCATGGTATCGGGATTGACCAGCGATTCCTGCTCGACAATGCCGACGATGGTACCGGCAAGATCAAAAGCGCCTGGCAGGTAGACATCTGGCATCTCTGCCGTTTCGCCTCCAAGCAGAGCGCAGCCAACTTCCCGACAAGCGTTTGCTACGCTGCTTACAATTCTGGCTGCCTGCACCGCGTCGAGCCTGCCCATTGCCAGGTAGTCCATAAAGAAGAGGGGCTTTGCGCCCTGCGTCAACAGGTCATTGACTGAATGATTGACAAGGTCGTAGCCGATGGTATCGAAACGCCTGGCCTGAGCCGCAACCAACGTTTTAGTGCCAACGCCATCTGTCGAGGCGACGAGGGCAGGCTGGCGCATATGGTGTATGCCGTCGAGCTGGATGACGCCTGCGAACGCGCCCATGCCAGCGAGTACTTGCGGCCCCTGTGCTGCGCGCACGGCGTCACGCATGAGTTCCTTCGCGGTGTCGGCGGCGGCGATGTTTACGCCGCTTGAGGTGTAGGAGGTTGAGGTATGCACAATGGGTGAATGGGGGGTATGGGGGTCCTCCTCAGCACCAGTAACCGCCGAGGGCGACCGCAAGGGTCCCCTCCCCTCTTCCACACTACCCCCGCCCCTACAATGATACGGGGCGGAACCTGTACTGATAGGTGTCTTGACTTCCGAGGGCGACCGCTCCTCCTCAGTAACCTCCGAGGGCGACCGCAAGGGTCCCCTCCCCTCGTCCGCACTACCCCCGCCCATACAATGATACGGGGCGAAGTCTGTCCCCAGAAGCGTGGTTTGTGCATATGTGTAGGCGTTGTGAAAGATCAATAAGCCGTCGGCCTGGTGGTGGCTGGGGAGGCGTTGGGGGTGTTGTAGGGGGTGGATGTAGCGCTCGGGGTGGGGCATGAGGCCAAAGACGGTGCCACGGGCGTTGCAGATGCCTGCGATATTGGCGGTGGAGCCGTTGGGATTGTCGGGATAGGGCAGGAGCGATGAAGATGAAAAGGGATGCGTGGCAGGCGAGGGTGGTGCCTGCCTCGTGTTGATAGTATACACGATTGGTACCTGGTTGTCTGCTTGTAATTGTGACAGCAATTCGGGGTCGGCCAGGACAAATTGTCCTTCGCCGTGGGCGACCGGCAATTGGATGGGATGATCGATGCCGCGTGTGAAGATGCAGGGGCTATCGAGTATGGATAGGGTGATCCAGCGACATTCAAATTGGGCGGAGGCGTTATTGGTTAAGGAAGCACAGGTGGATGCAGGGTCGGGGAGCAATCCCGCGCGCACGAGGGCCTGGAAGCCGTTGCAGATGCCGAGTATAAGGCGTCCTTGGTCGATGAATTGTTGCAGTTGTGTACCCAGGTGGATGGTTATGTTCTTTGCCAGGAGCGTACCGGCTCCCAGGTCGTCGCCGTACGAAAAGCCGCCTGGAATGACCAGCAGGTGGTAGTCGAGCAGGTGTTGCGGCTGTTTAATGAGCTGGTTGATATGCAGGAGGTCGGTTGCAAAACCGGCCTGGCGACAGGCATGGGCTGTTTCGCGGTCACAGTTGATGCCTGGGGCGCGTAAGACAAGTGCGCGGGGAGTTGTCATGCCTGCTCTCCTTTCCATGCTGCTTGCAGGTCGCTGACAGCAAGATCGACCAGGCGCTGTTCGCCATTACGTACCTCAAAACGTTTTGTATGCGTTACGCTGCCAATGCAGGCTATGGCGTTTACGGCGTGTGCGCGCATATGGTCCTCAAATGCCTCTTTTTGCTCAGGTGAGATTTCAACGAGGAAACGGGAGGCCGATTCGCTGAAGAGCAGGATGGTGTTGCGTATATTCTGGGGTAGGGGCACGAGTTCGTCCGGTAAGTGGGGTACCCGTTCTATATCGATAGACAGGCCGAGCAGTGCGGCCAGGGACATTTCGGCGGCGGCGACGGCCAATCCACCTTCGGAGAGGTCGTGACAGGATTGTATGATGCCGAGGCGGATGGCGTGAGCGATGGCCTGCATGGTGGAGCGAGCGGTTGAGATGTCGACGTGTGGGACGGTGGTGTTGGGAATGGAGGATACCATCTCTATATAATGCGAACCGGCTAGTTCGTTGTGGGTTTGGCCGATGAGGTAGAGCAGGTTGCCGGGGCGTTTCAGGGACATGTCGATGGTTTGCGCGGCGTTGTCGATGATGCTGACGGCGGAAATGAGCAGGGTGGGGATGACGGGGAGACGTTGGTCGTTGGCGCGGTATTCGTTATTGAGGCTATCTTTGCCGGAGATGAAAGGGGTGCCGAAGCCGGTGGCGGCATCGTGGCAGCCTTTGACGGCGCGTACCAGCATGCCGAGTTGCACGGGGTCGGTGGGATTGCCCCAACAGAAATTGTCGAGGATGGCGGCGCGTTCGATGTCTCCACCGACGGCGGTGAGGTTGCGCAGGGCTTCATCTACGGCGTTGATGGCCATCCAGTAGGG
>VBHV01000402.1 GCA_005881995.1 Chloroflexota bacterium
GTGCTTCCCCTCATTATATCCGTTCCGCGTCTTCATTGCGCGCCAGGGAGAGTCATGTTATGATGACCGCCATGGTTGTCTACGAGATGGCGATTGACAATCCATTAGTGTGATTGATAGAGGCCAATGGAAAGCAATAATTTAGATTTCAACGGGACTGCGGACGAGGAAGTTGGCAGCGATGAACTGCTGGCGGATGATGACCTGCGGCTGCCCGATAGCGCGAATATCCTGGTGCGTTTGCACGCGGTACGTGCCTGGCTTGAGCGAAGGCGAAATGAGGCGGCAGTCGAGGTTGGCGAGGCGGCGCTTGCTATGCAGCAGGAGATGGAAGCATCTATGGATGAACTTCGCCCGCGCCGCCGGGCACGTCAGCAGCTAGAGGCAGAGGAGTCTTCCTCCGCAGGCTTAAACCGTTCACAAAAGGCGCTTAGTAGGGTCAGGGAGACACAGGAGCAATTGAGCGCGTTTGAAGAAGCACAGGTATTGCTGGAAGAGTGCGTAGCGCACACCAATGGTGAACGAGCGCTGGTCGAGTATTACCTGACGCTGGAACAGCTTCTGCTTGATAATGGATATTCGACCCAAGTTGAAACGCCCACTCAACACTCACCATGGTACGATGCAATGACCGAGGTATTGCATCGCATTGAGCATGTAGGTACCCCACAGGAGGAATAGCAAGGGTGCGCCCCTACAATATGCCATATCAGGCCTGGAGCCGGCATTTGCGTATTGTAGGGGCGCACCCTCGCGGCTTACACGGGTAGGTTTTTTAGGCGGCCTTCTTCCCCTTGCCCTTGCCTTTGCGATGTGCGGCTTTGCGCCGTCGCCGCTTGACCCGTTGTCGTTCGCGTTGTTTGAGTCGTTGCTGTTCTTTGATTTTGGCAGCGGCGCTGGGCTTGCGCGCAGGGGGCAGGGTCGTGGCCCAGGTCTGCGGCTCCAAGCGGCCTTGGGGCAATGGCTCATCCCTGAGCACGGCTGCCAGCAGCCGTAAGCGCCCGCGCGTCAAGCAACTCAGTTCCCGCCCCCGCTCCGGGCCGTGCCCGCTGCCGGCGCTCAGCCGTGCCACATGCGTGGGGGGCAACTCCTTGTGCGAGGGGGTGGGGGGCTGCAGCTCGGCCGCGCCGCCGACCGCCACCGTCCACAACGTGGCCACCGCCATCGCCAACCACAGACGCTCAGCCCGCTCTGGATCCAGCATCTTGGTATGTTGCCAGCCCCAGCCCCCGCGTTTGAAATCTTTAAAACCTCCCTCGATCCAGTAGCGCATGCGGTACCAGGCTCCCTGCACCTCAGTGGGGAGCAGGTCAGTGACGATCACCCAGGGCTGCTCATAGCCCTCTTGCTGGCACAAGACCAGCGTACAGCACAGCCGACTCTGCTTCTGGGCAAAGCACTCCACCTGCCCGGCCCACTGCTCTCCCATCGGCGGCAGCCACTGCTTGATCCACACGAACGGACTGTGTTCGTCCAGCCGCGCCTTGGCCGCCAGATTGATGCGCAGGAACGGGTGCCAGCCCACCGCTACGATCTTCTGGTAGAGCCAGCGCGCATAGAGGCCACGATCAGCCAGCACCAGCACCTCCCAGTCCGCTGGAATGCTGCCGCGCAGCGCTTCCAGCAGCCCGTTCCAATGCGGTTGCCACGAGCCTTTCTGGTTGTAGGGCAACACTTTCCAGGCCACCGGGATCGCACAGCCGCGCACCAACACGCTGATGCACAGGACCGTAAAGCGCTGCCCTAGCGTGGTCGCATCCAGCGCCAGCGCCGCTCGCCTTGGGGCCAGTGTTCCAGCACCCAGCGCAACAACGGCCCAAAGCAGTCGGCCACCTGCACCTCCCGCCGCTGCTTGCCCTGCTTGTCCTGGGCTCCATAGAGCCATTCCCGTAAGCGCTGCCGCACGGTGCCCTCTGACTCGTCCAGCAGCAGCGCCACCAGTGCGCTAATCTGGCTGAGCCCACAGGCGTGGGCGAACACCATCCCAAAGCTCCACAGCGCCAGCACGCGCGCCTGCGGGCGACTCAACGACGGCAAGTGCCTTGACACCTCCTCGCTCCACTGCGATAATCGGCTTGAGCAAGTCATGTTCTTCCTCCGATACCTCTTGAGATTGTTGTATCGGTATCGTATCAGAAATGCTGACTTGCTTGCTCTTTTCTGC
>VBHV01000403.1 GCA_005881995.1 Chloroflexota bacterium
GTAGTCGCCGTTGCGGTAGATGATTTCGGCATGGCGGCGCGAAATGGAATTGTGATTGATGACGAGGGTAGAATCGGGCTCGCGTCCGATGGTCACTACCTGCGTCTGGCTGATTTGCGTATGCGCCCATTCAGGTGAAATAAGTGCACCGGTGTTGTCCTGATCTAAGGAAAGCGCATAGGATTGCGTTTCCTGAGTGCGCAGTATATCCGCCGTTTTTTCTGGCAAGATAGGTACCAGAAAAGCAGCGGTGGGAATACTGGTGTGGGTGTAGGTATCAGTTCTCATTGATCTTTCCTCCTGTCGATTGGTTTGCCTGCGTTCTTCTCTGCCAGCATCTCCACGCCTGGAGCCGCTCATTGTTACCACGGGTATCATGTAGGGGTCGGTATTAGAGCGCGTGTTGACGCTCTCTATATCTTCACGTGGCAAGTCTAGAAGAGGTGTCATACCTCCCATTCCGACGAACTGGCTCTTCATATTGCGTACAGGGAGGGGCCGGGGTGCCTGGCTCAACTTACGGACCGCCAGTACAGGCGTGGGAACCTTCTGTGCATCCAGCCAGGTGGTCAGTTTGAATTCCCGGTTAAACAGCAAGGAGGCAACGGGCATAAGGTTGACGGCGTGATCGATGGCGCGTTTGAAGGCCAGCGCGTCCCGTCGCCCATCGAAGGACAGCATACCAACAGGGATGCCGTCTTTGAGCAGCACCTTGCTATAGATATGCGTGCGTGGGTCGGCTTGAATCTCCTGGTATTCGGGGGAGGATACGTTGGTAATACCAATAGCGGCAACATCGAATCCATAGAGATACTGGGCGCTGATGGAACGTAAATAGGCATTGCTATACGTTTCCGCGTGGCGCAAATGCCGGGTGCCAAGCATCCCCAGCATGCTGTACGCGGCTGTTCGCCCCTGCTGCATGGCCGGATACCATTGACCGAAAATTCGCTCTCTGCCTGTGGCGGGATCACATGTCTCAGCGGCATCGCCAATGGCAAAAACATCAGGAATACTCGTGCGCATGGCATGATCCACCTTCACGCCGCGCCCACAGGCGATGCCGCTCTCCTTTATAAAATCAATGGCGGGTTCAATACCAATCGCCGTCACGACAACATCACAGGGTATACGCACGCCATTTTTGGTGATGATGCCGAGTACCTGCCCCCCATCTCCCTTCTTCCCGATGACCTCGGCGATTTCCTCTCCGAAGCGGATATCAACCCCATCCTGCTCTTCCTGGTGCAGTACTAATTCAGACGCGGTTCTGTCCAGGATATCTTTCCATAGTCTGCGGCTGCGCAACAGGTGAGTCACCTGAATCCCACGATGTTGCAGAATCTCTACCGTCTCCAATGCGAGGGAACCACTGCCGCAGACTACAACACGCCTCGCCGTTTGCAGGAGACGCAGCGTGGCCTGGTAGTCGGCAATCGTACGCAGCGTAATCACGCCCGCCAGGTCGCTGCCGGGACAGGACAGGCGGCTGGCACGAGCGCCTGTGGCCAGCAGCAAACGATCATAACCTATCTGCCGCCCACTCGAAAGCTGCAGCGCGTGTTGATTGACCGCGATCCTGACGGCGCGATCAAGCATAAAGTGTATGCCCAGGTCGGCATAAAAACTCCTGCGGCGCACATACAACGTATCTTCCGTAACCCGGTCCGCCAGGTAATCTTTGAGCGCGGGCCGGTAATAGGCCGGAAGAGGTGTATCCGCGATAACCGTGATCTCTGCCGACGGCTCTTCGTTGCGCAGCGTTTCAGCGGCGGTGACTCCAGCAATGCCACCGCCAACTATGACATATGAACAATGTTCAACCATATTTCACCCCTGGTGTTCCCGATATGCTTTGTATCTTGCTGTATTGTTGTATTTCAGTTTACTGTACAAGTTGTTAAAACAGCATAAAAATGGGGAAAAGGGGTACGGATTACCCATAAGCAATTTGGGGAAGAACTGCTGAAAGTGTTCAAACGCGATATTTCGTTGAAAGAGCGCGATTTTTCATTTCAAGCAAAATGGCTGGCAGAAATTGCTGGCCTGCTGCTCCAATGGCTTATGAAAACTTCATCCGCGTTGGGCTTGGTGGTGACACCCACCAGTTCCAGGAAGGGATGTCGATCATGCTGGACGAGTTACTCCGCTGGAGAGGGTGATCCCAGCAAAATTCATCTGATTCGTGTCGATTTGGCGTTACTCCTGTTTGTCGTTAATAATAGGAGGTGACCAACCTGGTTGCTAATAATTTATGGTCACCCCTGATTATCGT
>VBHV01000404.1 GCA_005881995.1 Chloroflexota bacterium
GAGTTCGCATTGTGACAGCGCTTGCTTTAGATTATCTTCAGCTGCTTCCCATCGCTCTTGTTCCAGGTACATCCGCCCGCGCGCCCGCAGCGCAATCGCCAGGAATTTACGCGCCCCAGACTGCTCTGCCAGCGTCACCGCGCGTTCACAATACTCCTGCTGTATATCAGCATCTTTCCCGGTCATGACTGCAAGCTCAGCCAGTAATGCCACCACTGATGGCTTCGGGAATGGTTCCGAGCGTTGCAGTGCTGTGGTAAAATGGGCACAGGCGCGTTCCCACTCCTCGCGCGCAAGAAAGATACTTCTGGACGGTTCAGGCTCGATTCCTCGTTGCTCCGCCAATCGTCTGTACTGGCGAACGAGTGAATCGCTCTCCTCAATATTACCCCTGCGGTAGGAGATATCCGCCAGAGTCTCCAGCGCATCTAACGTCCACTCGTCATCTAACTGGTATTGTTCCGCCAGTTGCAAGATACTATAAGCCACCTCACGCACCTCGTCCCAGCGGTTCCATTCGTACCAGACATACATGCGCCCCACCATACTGTAAAGCAGCATCGAAGGGCTTTCCATCGTCTGCGCAATGCGCCAGGCGCGCCCAAACCACATAGCAGCAGTGGGATAGTCCGAAATGTTAAAATGCGCCCAGCCCAGCGAAATGTACAGGTCGTAGAGTTCTTCCCGCCCCGAAATCTGCGAAGCGATCTCCTGGCGGCGGTGCTGTGCCTTACGTTGCTCCAGGTATTTTCGTTGTTTCTCATAGATGAACCCCAGAGCATCTAGTGTGAGCCAGAGCGCTCCTGTGTCCTCAACCGCCTCGGCAATACGCAGCGCCTCGTTTATACGATCAAGGCTCTCTTCAGCGATCTTGATTCTCTCATCTGGGATGGCACCCTTCAATTGCCGGATATATCCCATGGCCTGGTAGGTCAAGAACGCCGCGCGGTCTCCATTGGGCGGTTGCCCCGCCAGCAATGCTAACCCGGCATCGATATACGAGCGTGTCTTTTTTATGGACAAGCGGTCCCTGCTGCATAAGCTGGAGCGCGTGAGAATACTCGTGCCAGGCTTCGTCGGCATTTGCACGCTGCGCATACGCATCACCGAGTTTCTGGTGCATCCGGGCGATTGTCAAGTTGTCTGCATCATTCTCAATGAGCAAATCCAACGCCTCCGTGTAGGCTTGAATGGCGCGGATCGTATAGTAGCCGCAAAACGCCTGGTCTCCAGCCATGGTCAAGTAGGTGATCGTGCGACGAATCAACTCTTGCCGCGTGATCCGTGTTGGATTGAGACGTATCGCGCTCTCCTCGTTGGCCTCTTCGGACGAGGTAAATCTTGCCCCTACTTTCACAGAATGCGCAAGCAGACCGGCAGACCAGGTAGCGAGCGCCTGTTTGTAGTGGTAAGCTAACAATTCAGCAAACTGCTCCACATTGTCACCAACCGTTGCCTCGATCCACAGGGCCAGTTGCGTGTGTTTCTGTGAGCGCCGGGTACGCGGAATATTGTTATACACCACGTCGCGTATCAAAATATGCTTGAAGCTGAATACGCGATCATGCGCGATAGGCGAGCGTAATGATTTCTCCGTCTCAATGATAAATTCGCGTTGTATCAGCGCCTCGATAGTAGTATTCAAGGTCTCGCGATCAATGCCCGCGGCCAGTTCGAGCAACCCTGCCAGCCAGAAAGTGCGTCCGATGATAGCCGCATCTTGTAGCACTTGCTTCTCCACCTGGCTGAGCAGGTCAACGCGTGCCGCCAATACTCCCTGAACCGTATCAGGAAGACGTGGTAGGGGCAGCACGTAATGCTGGTCAATGAGCGTGTCTTCTGGTGGAGTGGCAGGGCTGGCCAGTTCACTCAGCACCGCTTCATTTTGCTCGCTGGGACGCCAGCAACCATCCTGCTTCACCAGTACGCCCTGATCGATCAGCATACGGACGATCTCTTCAACAAAAAATGGATTGCCCTCAGCGCGGCTTTGAATGGTATGGTATAACACATCGGGCAACTCCTGCGTATTCAGCAGTCCGGTAATCAGTTCGCCGCTCTCCTCTCTGCTCAACGACTCGAGCACAATCGTCGTAAAATTGCGTCGTCCACCGCCCCATTCTCGCCGCCGCTCAAAGAGATCGGGACGAGCCGGGCAGATAAACAGAATGGGCGCCTGGCTGATGCGGTCCGTCAAATACTCGAGCAGGTCAAGCAGCGCTTCATCCGCCCATTGCAAATCATCGATCTCTAGAATAAGAGGTCCCTGTTCCGCTATAGCCTCGAGGAAGACGCGCCATGCACGCATCAACGCCACCTGTGGACCTCCCTGCTCGGTGCTTTTGCTATACGTGCTGCGTTGAATTTCTCGCCGATCACCCATGTACTGCGCACTGCCGCCATCACTGAACCCACTACCAATACTGCGGATGAGCGCGTGCGCCACCTGCTCTGCATCTTCACTGCTTTGAGCAGCAGTGAGCGTCTCAAGCACAAACTGTACCAGGCGCTCTTCTAACGCTTCGCGTCTTTCTCCTTCGCGCACATGCAGCAAAGACCGCAATATCTCTATCAAGGGCCAGTAGGTAATGCCCTCCCCATAGGGAGGACAGCGCCCCTGCAACACACGCGGGTGAGGACCCGCTTTATCGCGTCCATGCGCACTCGAAGCGCTTTTCGCCGCTTCCTCTTCGCGCAGGATAAATTCTCGTACCAGGCGCGACTTTCCAATACCTGGCGCTCCCAGCAGGGTAATCAGGTGTGGGCGCTGCTCAGCCTGTACGCGCGGATAGGTGGTGTGCATCAGCGTTAGTTCCAACTGGCGCCCCACCAGGGGAGATTGCAGTCCTTCGATACCACGTGGATGTTGAGCAATAGCCGGTGAAACCTCGCGCCCACCCTTCAAGCCCTGCACCACCCACGCGTGCACCGGCTCATGCTTGCCTTTGAGCTGCAAGGGAGCAATCGGGCGAAAATCGAACACGTTGCGCGTACTCAAATAGGTGCGTTCGCCCACGAGAATCGTATCAGGGCTGGCAGCCTGTTGAAGTCTGGACGCCACGTTCACCGCATCACCCGTAATCAGAAAATCCTGTCGTCTGAACTGCGCTCCGGGAGCTGCCACGTCACCCGTGTTGATGCCTATACGCATTTGCAGCCGCGTCGCCGATGGGTCATGCTCCAGACGTCTAGTATTGAAGCGATTGAGCGCTGCCTGCATATCCAGCGCCGCGCGGATACCCCGGTCAGGATCATCTTCGTGCGCAACGGGTGCGCCGAATATCGCCATCACCGCATCTCCGATATATTTCTCAACGGTGCCGCCATGCCGCCGTATTTGCTCCGTCATCAGGTTGAAATACCCTGTCAAAATTGCCCGCATATCCTCAGGGTCCAGCCGGTCCGCCAGCGGTGTCGAACCCGTAATATCCGCAAACATAATCGTCACCACCCGCCGTTCCTCTGGCGTCGTCAACCTATCTATACTACTCTTGTTGCCATCAAACGCCGTTGCTGCTCGTTTATTATCAGTAGTGGAGGCGCGATTGATCGCGCCCAAAGCTGGATACTGCCTTTCATCCTGCCTGATCGCAGG
>VBHV01000405.1 GCA_005881995.1 Chloroflexota bacterium
CTTGGCCTGCGAAGCCTCATCGCCAGTTTCCGAGGGAGCAAACAGGCTGCCGTGACACCACCTACTCCTCTGGCAACATCGCTCGGTAAACGGATCGCCTTCAGGCAGGGACTCTTGAACAATCTGTTCAATCCAAAGGCTGGTGCCATCTTTGCCACAGCTTTGCCACAATTTATCCATCCAGGCGATCCTCCACTGCGATTGATGCTGATGATGTTCGCTTATGAGGCGATCCTGCTGAGCTGGCTCAACCTCTATGGCTACCTGGTCAGTCAGGCTGGGCAAAGCCGTTTTGGCACCCGCGTCCGTAACATCCTGCAAGGAGTCACAGGCGTGGTGTTGATCGCGTTGGGTGTGCGGCTGGCATGCGAGCAAAAGTAGAGCGGTCCCGTCAGTGCCATAATGACCTTATCTCGACGCTCATTGGGCGCAATGCATTGCGCCCCTACATCCATCCTCCGCTGTTAATGACCTGGTGCCCATGTCCCAATAGCAGCAGCGCGAGCATCACTCCGATTGCTAACAAAATGAGCATAATCAGCCCGATGAGCATGATATTGACTGTTGGCGCAAGGCGACCGGCCTTGCGCCGTACTGGTGGTATCACTATAGTTGGCGCAGTCAGCCGACTATCCTTGCCACATTGAAATGGCTGTTTTTCTTCGAGTGGTAATGGCGTCTGTGTTTTGTTCGCATCTAAGGTGGCAACGCGAGGCGCGGCATCGAACAGCGCGGGTTGTGGCGTGCGTGGCACCTGCGGTGGCACCGGGAGTGGCACTATGTTACCGGCCCTGGGCAAAGGCATGGCCGCGTTGCCGCGTTCCTGTCGTATGGCAAGCGGAACGGGTCTTTGCGCCTCCACTCCCACTGCCCCTTTTGGCCGGTATCTATTTCCTGTTTCCAGATTGTTGACCAGTCGCGCACTTCGCAGTTTTTGTAACGTGGCTTCGAAATCCTGTGCGAATGCCAGGATAGTTGGATAACGCTGTTCAGGTTTCTTGGCTAACGCTTTTAGAAATACCTCGTCCAGTTCAGAAGGCAGCAGGGGATTATGGACGCTGGGCGGGGTTGGGGGCGTGTTGTGGTGGTGGTGAAGTAACTGGCTGGCCGTTCCCTCGAATACAGCCCGACCGGTCACCAGTTGATAGATCATCACCGCCAGCGCGTATTGATCCGCGGCCGGCCCCACTTGCACGGAAGATGCCAGCGCGGGATCGTCAAATTGTTCGGGAGCCATATATAATGGCGTTCCAACTGATCGGTGCAGCGAACGCCCATTGCGATAAAAGGCTGCCAGGCCAAAGTCGGCCAACAAGAGATGCGGTCTGCCATGGGGGAAGATTTTAGCAAGATGCGCATGCACCCCATCTTTTCCTTCTTTGAAGAGCATGCGCTCGACACGTATCAAGAAATTGGTTGGTTTAATATCGCGGTGAATAATGCCATGATCGTGCGCGCATTGCAGGCCCGCCGCCGCTTGTAACAGATAGTAACTGGCCTCTTCTGCTGCAATGGGCCAGGGAAATCCAAACTGCTGCGTGCGTTTTTGCAACCAGTTCCATAGCGAGCCCTCGGCCAGGTAGGGCATGACAAGATACGTAATAGATGGACTGCCAGGCTCTATCAGTTCATCACCGAAATGGTACAGCGGGAGGATATGTTCGTGTTCCAATTCCGCGACGGCCCGCGCCTCTCGTTCAAAGCGCGTTGCAGCCTGCTTCCCCTCCGGTGTATTTGGAATTGCCCGCAGGTCTCCAGAAACAACTTTAATGGCGACTTTTCGCCCGATGCGTGCGTGCTGCGCTAAATAAATATCACCCATCCCACCACTTTCAATGAGCCGCAGCAAACGGTACCCACCGAGAGTTTTCCCCACCAGCATATTCATTCTCTGTATATCCCTCATCAGAAGCGAATTGTAACCTATGGAAATGAACATAGCATTGCTTTCAAACGCTCGAGTAGTTCATTCCCTATATTTACAGTATACAGAGGGCAGAGAAACTGGTTTATCACCTCAATTGGCGCAGCGCATCCTGCACGGAAGGTCCCAATTCTGGGCGAGTCTCGGCGAGTCGCTCAAGCCATGGAACAGATTCGATATCTCGATATTGTGCGGCGAGTTGGCAGGCAACGCGCACAACTGTATCACGCGGGTCATTCAGGGATTCGCGGACAACTGTGCGGCTGCGTGGGTCTTCACCGAGTGGGTCGAGACTCTTCAGCGCCTCGAGCGCCTGGGTGCGCACATATGGGTCAAAGTCCCTGGCCGCGTGTATCACCAGCTCGAGCGCGTCGCGATCATTGAATTGTGCGCAGGTACGAATGGCCGCCGCGTAGACGATGCTGGCTGGAATATCGGGATCACTCGCCGGAAGATTATCAGCGCGCCTGGCGCGAGCCGCCCGTGCATTGACAGGTATCACCCGGTTCACCAGTTGGAGCATTGCACCCACCACGCGGTACTCGC
>VBHV01000406.1 GCA_005881995.1 Chloroflexota bacterium
CCCCACTTACCCTCCAACCCTAGCAAGACGGAGACTTGCGTTGCTTTGATCGCGCGAACCGATCCTAATGAGCAGGAGAGCGTGGTGCTCCTGCCTGAATTGGATGAGCGGGTTCGGAATCCCTGAATTGTGCGGCGTGAGATGCTATTCTTTTACTTGCACTCTTTCTGCGTCTCGGCTTGTCGTTCAGCTATGTCGCCGCTGCGAGATGCCAGGAGATTTCTATGTGTAAAGAGGAAATCTAGGAGATCGAAAGCCTCTTCTGGCCCTAATATAAGCGCATCGCGACCGGGAACATCCAGGTTGACGATGCCTTGCTGGTCGATGGAAACGGTGAAGGCTCTGTTGGATCGCACTTGTAGGGGACATTCCGTAGAGCTTGTTTGTACGTGTTGGGCAGGTATTCTCGGTATTGTTGGCTCATCATCACCGGTATTTGGTGATGATGGTGTTGGCTGGATGGTGGGTTCGTGAATCATAGGTCAAGTGCTCTCTATCCCCCAAAGGTTGCCTACGCTCTTTTTTCTTGCAATAACACTATATCATAGTGTGCAAGATGTCTGAGTTCCGCCGGGTTTTTCTGAATACCTACAATACTTCTATTCCTCTGAATTTCACTGAAGGGTATCAATCTTCCAGTTACCATTACTGTCCTTGATCAGAGTCACGTGCTCAACTACGTGCTGACCGGTAGAACTAAAAAACGTGATAGTGTTTGTTGCAGTAGCTCCAGACTCACTGGCGGAGCCAAAGGTGCAAGAGGTAATCTGAGCATGACTAAAACTGTTTGCAAACGACGCTTCTGACGCACCACTCTGTGCCCTGCTGGATAATTGGTTGTAAGCGCTCTGATAATCTTTCGCCGCCAGAGCAGTGCAAAAAGTATCGAGTGTTTTCTGGGGTGTCGAACGAGTGAGATACACGTAGCCACTTACCGCAAGGAGGAAGAGTACCACTGCGATGAGGCTGAGCACTATCCAGCGTCTTTGGCGGCTCTTTTGTCTTGGAGGTACTGTAGGAGATGCTTGCCGAGAAAGGTCTGACCTCTCACTCGCTGCTCCGATGCGCGGCCCAGCAGCGAAATTCGGCTCTATTGACCCAGAAGTTGCTCTGGGAGGGGAGAGAGTTCCATAAGGAGATGAAGAACTACGTGGTGGAGTGAGCAGGGTAGGCTCATCATCCTGGCTGCTTGTCTCAAGCTTCTTGCCACATTTCTGACAGAAACTGGCGTCATCAGCATTCTTTGCTCCACACTGGCTACAAAACATGATTGGCCTCCTGACGGACTTTCCCTTTGGTTTTCAAACAATGAAATGAGCAATCCTTCCTAAAATTATACCTTAGAATTGCTCTCTATTGTAGAGGCAGGTCTCAGAATAGTTCTTCTCGGAAATGGGGAATGAGAAGGTCTGCTGCTATTGGTAGCGAAAAAAGGCAGTCCCACATCGTCTGCATAGTGGATGGAATTGCTAGCGAACAGCATGAAAACTGTTCAGAAAGGAAACTCTCCTATGTCCACCGAAGAGAACAAGACACTTATCCGTCGTGCGTATGAAGAGGGCTTTAATCAGAGGAACCTGGCAGTCTTAGATGAGGTGGATGCCTCTGACTTTGTAGTTCACAATGCCTCAACCACAATGCAGGGGCTCGAAGCCTTCAAACAGTTCCTCTCGCTGTATCTCACCGCCTTCTCCGATGCCCATTTCACTATTGAGGACATCATCGCTGAAGGAGACAGCGTCGTAGCTCGCCACACATTTAGTGGCACCCAGCAAGGCGACCTCATGGGCATTGCACCCACGGGCAAACAGGTGATGACGACAGGGATCACCATCACCCGCTTCGCCAATGGCAAGGGCGTCGAACTGTGGGGCAACAATGACGACCTGGGTCTGCTGCAACAACTCGGCGTCGTCCCTACAATGGGGTAAGCAAGGGACTCTTTGTAGTCCGTTCGGACTGAGAGCTGAACACCTGTGCGACCCTCTTTTCATGCTGATCACACATGAAAAGAGGGTCGCAAGGGAAGAGCCTGGAAAAATCCTCGCAAAAAAAGAGA
>VBHV01000407.1 GCA_005881995.1 Chloroflexota bacterium
CAAGGATTGATCTACCCTATCAAGCCCCCTAAAGCAAATATGCTGGCATAGTTGTCGTTTGACACATAAAAAAGAGTTGAAAATTTCTGTATTGGGGTAGCCCTGTTTCCAACTCCTCCGACCTCGATCAACCCCAGGGCAACTCAGACGTCCGCCGAGATCTTGATGCCGAAGAAGGTCAAGGCGAATGTGATCGCGGCAAAAATCAGTGCGTAGACGATCCACCCGTTCGGCCCGAGTGAAATATGAAAGGTGCTGCTCAGAAACGAGTCCGTCCTGACCCGTTCACCCACGCCAGCCGCCTGCAAGAGCGAGCCTGCGCGGGCCACCGTCCTGGGGAGATCGACCAGCGTGCCATAGATCTCGGGTCGGGCGCGCAGGATCTCCGCGATCGGGAAGTGGTGCATGATGGGGATGCGCTTACGGCGTGAGCGGCTTGCCCACCTCCCAATGATGCCCCGATGGGTCAGCGACTCGTCCGATGAGCCAGCCGTGTCCTTCGGTGAGCGGTGCGACTTCCGTGGCTCCGGCACCGATGGCTTGTGCGAACACAGAATCGGGGTCCTCTACAGTCAAGATCATGCGGACGGGCGATCTGTCGCCCAGGGCGTGCGGGTCAGACTCTCCGTCCTGCTGGACCCAGAAGTCGGCTCCTCCAATCGAGAGTTGAGCGACCACCACACTCCCCGCTTCGTCTTCGAGACGCTCCAGCTCGATCGCGCCGAACGCGGCCCTGTAGTACTCGACGGCCCTCGTCGCATCGGCGACTGAGAGCCACGGAGCGATCCTCGCGGTGGTCGAATGGGTCCTCGTCACGTCATTGCTCATACATACCTCCCTCTTGGCGATCTGTCATCCACATCGTCTGCTACGACTGTAGCGATCCCAGAAAATCCAGCACGGTCTGGTTGAACTCGGCTGGCTTCTCCATAAAAGGATGGTGCGCTGTCTCTGCCATGATCACCTTTTTAGCTCCCGGGATCTCTGCTGCCAATTGCTCCAGCGGATTTGGCCCGTCCAACTCCCCTAGAATGACGAGCGTCGGCACTCCAATCTTCGACAGACGTCCAACGGCTGGCGGCTCTAAGGGCACTGGCGGCGTCTGGGCCTGCGCCTCATCATCTGGGCGCTGCCAGTTGCGAGTCGTCATCTCGCGTACCCGCTTGCGCACCTCCGGAGCCGCCTGCCCCGGGAGCCGGCCCGGCCCATCCGTCCACAATTCTAGCGAGATCTCAACTGCTCGCGCAATGTCGTGTTTCTCAAATGCTTCATCCAGGCTCGTATACATACGCACCACATCTGGATGCTTTTTCATCACTTCTTCTGATGGCCGAAATCCGCTTACGCCTGCCGTGACTGGGATCAGCGCATCGACCATCTCAGGATGCTCAAGCGTAAAATCGATCGCCAGCGCGCCTCCTCCCGAGACGCCCATCAGATAGGCGCTCTCGATGCCCAGGAATTTCATCAAGTCGTAGAGATCCTGGCGATCAGAATACGGCTCCCCTTTCGTAATCAGCCCTGAATCGCCAAAGCCTCGCTGATCGTAGCGTATGACCCGGTATCGTTGGGCGAAGACGGCGAACTGATCGTCCTACGATCTTCTATCCAGAAGGTGTCCATGGACGAGAACGAATGGGTGCCCTGCACCTGCAACCTCATAATACAGGGTTGTGCTGTTGATCTCTGCAAAACCCGTCCGGACGGGATTTGTGTTTGACATATCGCTGCTCCTCTCTTTTCATGTGTCTCTCTCGCTATGATAGCATCGAAAGCGGTCAGGAACGACCCTGTATAGGGATCTCTGAGCTTTCCCATTTTCGTAAGCGTTCCGCTCAGGGATACTTTGTTTTTGTAGCATTCCGGCGAGTAAAAACTCGGTTCATCCTTACACGAGAGGTATGAATTGCGTCTTCATGTAGGGATAGAGCGGGAAGGCGCTCAACTCCTGCTCAAGCTGCTCTTTTGACTCCCCTTTCATGATCAGCCAGACCACGGTGCGGTCGGCACTCACATAGATCGCTTCAACTATTCCCTTACTCATAAGCTCTCTGATGTGTTCCTGCTCTTTTGGAATCAGAGCGCTCATTGCTTCAAGGTGTTGCGGATCAAATTGAATGACAAGCATCATTCTCATTACTCACGTCCTTTCTCCACTCAGTTCGTCCAGCCATCTGGCTGCTCTTCCCAGCCAGGGGTGAAAAGGGTGCCCGGTCGCCTTTGCTGCATTGCCTGCAGAGTCGTCCGGGCAGCGCTGAATCCGGTGCGGAGCATCTCGATTTCGTAGTCATGAAGCGCCCGGTTTAGCGGCGTCTCCTGGCTTGCCACGGCGATCAGACTGCGAGCGAGTAGGCTGGCGTCGCGAAGGGCGCTGTTGGCGCCCGAGCCGTTGGCTGGCATGACATGGATGGCGTCGCCGAGCAAGGTGATGTTGCTGGTTTGCCAATGCTCAAGGGGAACAGAACGGCGCAGAGTCAGGAAAAAGGATTCCTCCGGCGCCGCGAGCTCGGTAAAGGGAGACAGCGTTGGATACCAGTTGTTCGTTAGCTCCGTGGCCGTCCGTTGGAGAGCGGCGCTGTCCATGGCTTGCAAGTCCTCGTCTGAGATGGGGAACTGTTCCCGGCGGCCAAGCAGTCCCCACATCAGATAATCCTC
>VBHV01000408.1 GCA_005881995.1 Chloroflexota bacterium
AATGATACAAAGCACGACATCGGCTTCCAGCGGGAACTGGTCGAGACGCCCATACACAATGCTCGTATGAGGCTTCTGCACAGTTGGGAGGGCAGCGACCTCGGCGGGTGAAAAATATTGTACGCTTGCCATAGTATTCACTAACGCATGCGCTCGCTGCTGGTCAGACTCTGGCATAATAAAGCCCATCGTCATCATGCCAATGGGACACTCTTTGTGATCCTGGGCAGTGGCATAGAACACGCCTTGCTCGGCCAAACGCCAGAATGTACAGGCAGAGGGTACTCCTCGCGGGGAATGCTGTACACCCATTGGTACGTCCTCCACAAACGTCATACCCACCGGTGGCTGCTGAAGTTGAAGCAGTTCAGTAAATTGTCGCACCTGGTCTTGATACAAGATATTGCTACTTTCTATGATGCTATGAATGTGGTATATCCACCTCACGCCATTCTATCACAGAAACTCTCTACCCCTTCAGGAAAGGCGTACAACGATTGCACCCAGAACCGTCCTCTGATATACTTCAAAAGGCTCAAACAATAGCAAAACCGAGTTACTTCATTTTTTTAAGGAGAAACAACGTGAGAAGCAAGAAAGCCTGTCTGGTGATTGATCTTCGAGATGGAGTGAACATCCCTAAAGTAGCCGACGTGACCGCGGTCCTGGCGGCTGCAGGATGGAAAGTGGACCTTGCCCTAAAAGTATACGGTGGTGAGAGTCAGCAATTGGCGGCCAAAGCGAGCACGAAGGGCTACGATGTCATTATTCCCTATGGCGGCGACGGGACTGTGAACCAGGTGGTCAATGGCGTGATGAATGCCAAAGGGAGCAGCGCAGTGGGCGTCGTCCCAGGAGGCACCGCCAACGAATGGGCCACTGAAAGCGGCGTTCCCCTGGAACCCTTTCAGGCGGCTCTCGCTCTCGTCAATAGTGAGCCGAGAGAGGTTGATCTTGGCTATATAGGTGTGCAGGGGCTGGTTCCTGAAGCGGCGCAGAACAACACGAATGCGCAGGGATCGGCATCTCCTCAAGCCACTCAGAGTAGCAAAGCAGGAGGTTCATCTAACAAATCCCCAAAAGCAAAGAAGAAAAAAGGAGATAACGCCAAACATCACTTTCTACTTATGGCCGGATTGGGGGTTGACGCTGGCGTCATATCTCGTGTCTCCAAAACGTTGAAATATCGTGTGGGACAACTCGCCTATGCTCCGGCGGCAGTCGAAAACGTTCCTGAAACACATCCGTTCCCTATTGAATTACGCGAAGTGACCGGCACAGGCGATGATAAGCTGCTCTGGCAGGGCGATGCCTGGCAAGTCATCTTTGGCAACACTCGTCTGTACGCGGGCCTGGTTGAATTGACCTCGCAAGCCTATGTTGATGATGGGCAGTTGGATGTTTGCGTGATTAAGTCCGGCGATATCTTGACAACAGCAGAGGAGGTTGTCTCGCTGCTGTTCCAGCGCCGGTCTGCCCCGTCAGATACGGAGACTTTCCGGGGTGCGCGTTTCTCCCTACGTGCCCCTGCCTCCATCGGTGCGCACATTGATGGCAGCGTCGTAGAACTGAAAGACTACCTCAGTAAAGCGGATGCCCAGCGGCTGGCACAAGCAGGCGATCCAGAAAAAGTGATGGTCGAGTACACCTTCGCGGCTGAGCCTGCTGCTATACACATGACCATCCCTCTTACCTATTCGGGCGAGCTCTTCTCAAAGCCGATTGCCGCGCCCTCTCAGGCTAGCTCAACTCCCGCGCAACAGCCGTCCAGCAATAGGAACGCGCAGGCTCAACCGGAGACGGCAGGGCAGATCAATGCTCTGGTGGCACAGGGCACGAAAGTCTCCGTGGTTGGCGTCGGCCCTAATCCCGATAAGCAGCACACGTACATCATCGCGGGCACTACCCAAAATGAAGCGACCGGCGACACCTCGCCAGTTGCAGTCCGTGTGAACGACAAGACGGCCATTCTCCGTCAAACGGGCGAACCTGTGACGCTTGATACCGTGCAAACACTGCAAGAGGGTGCAGAGATCGTGGCCGAAGGCAAGAAGAACAAGCGCGGCGCAATCAGGGCGGCTCACCTCGTGCTGCTTTAGTCGCGCTAACTTTCACTCTAATTGCCGCACTAGAGGGATGGCTGCCGGTGGCAGCCATCCCTCTAGTGCGCTTCCTCCGCCTGATAGACACGCATATACAGAGCCAACGAGATGCCAGCACAGACACCAACCAGCGCAAAGTATCCAACCAGGAGCGTCCATTGAAGGAGGATCAGCGATCTTATTGTACTGCTTTCATCACATGCTGCATACATCTTGTCCTTTCCTCCTACTGAACCGTAACTAAGAACCTGCGGGGAGCCGCCACATTATACAGGAGTGATCGTTTACGGTGTAACTAATAAGGCTGGTGAACAGATCACTTCCGCTTCATGTGATTGCACCTCGCACTCTCAGCGCTCTTGCGAGCCTATTTATTGTGAGGCTGGCAGGTAGGTCGCGATCACGACGCCCTTGTCTGTTGTCGAGGTCGCGACGAGCCGGAGCGTGACTGCTGCGCCGCCATCGGGGAAGAGCCGGCGCCCTGATCCCAGAACCAG
>VBHV01000409.1 GCA_005881995.1 Chloroflexota bacterium
TATTGCTCCTTTGCAACTTGTATGTGGTGTCAAAGAAAGAAGTAACAATGTACATCACGGGATGCTATAGGAGTTAGTTTCGACTTTTCTCTGCGATCATCAGGAACCGGTGCATATGTACGTCGAGGTAGTTTTGTTGCTCGATCGTGCTGTGTATTTTGACCAACTTATCAAAATACCTTCCGACTGAGAAGTCGGGTATCTGCCAGGGGATGGCTTTCAGGTGGTAGACGATAGCACCTACATCGAAGAAACGCCTGATGGGGCGGTCATCCAGTTGCTCAACAATGTGCCACCCGGCCTCTTGCAATTCGCGCACGGCATAGTCCAGCGTCCAGTGGGCATATTGAAATTCACCGGCTCCCAGGAGCGTGTTGAGCTCTACGTCATTTGTGCCGCCAACCTGCTGGGTGATAAAGCGGCGGCCAGGTTTGAGAACGCGCAGGACTTCCTGCAGGTTGTAATACTCGTGCCGGTTGATGACCAGGTCAAACTGATTGTCATCGAAGAAAGGGAGATTTCCGCCTTCGCCGACTTCATAGACTTTTACGCCCAGTGGTTCCAGTCGTTGGCGAGCAATGGGGACATTGGGCGCGTAACCTTCGGTGGCGCAGGTGAAAGGCGGCAAGGGTTGCAGGCGAGAGAGGTATTCGCCTCCGCCTGTCCCCATGTCTAGCAAGGAAGTGGCTCTGCGCAGTGGCATAAGCAGTTTGCTGGCGTAGCTCCAGGAGAGTGGAGCTTCAACCATGCGGCCTGTTGCGGTGATGTGCGAGAAGTCCCAACCGGAAAATGGGTGGTTGGCTTCGTCGACGAGGAAGTCGAAGAGTTCCTGGTTGTGCATCAACTGGTCCTTTCATGATGATATCATAGCATTAAAGGAGAGGGATGCGTACCTTCCAGTCAGGTGTTTATTCCACGCCACCGGCATGGTATCTCGTCCAAATAGCCAACCAGGGTGGGACATAGGCCACAAAATGATCCCACGTTCCTGGTTCGGCACTTAGGTCCGCATTTATATCCGTGCTATCCGACACGTGTTGGATGACGAATCCCTGTTCGATCAGCCCGTTCATGAGGGTACACAAGGTGTGACGATACTCCCTGGGTCCTGGGACAG
>VBHV01000239.1 GCA_005881995.1 Chloroflexota bacterium
TTGCCCCCGAGGGAACCAACGTCGCCACACACGTCCTCTACCTGGAGCGTTTCCTGAACGCCCTCGGCTATCCACAAGTCACCCTCGTCGGCAATTCGCTTGGCGGCTGGATCGCCACCCGCTTTGCCGTGGAACATCCTGAGCGCGTCGAACGCCTGTATTTGCTCAACAGCGCGGGCTTACGGCGCGAAAATATGCGCTCGCCCGTGGCCAACGATCGCACTGCCGCCCAACTCTCCGTTGAACACACCTGGGGATTTTCATTCCCAACCCCCAGGTTCATCCTGGATGCCGTCGTGCGCAACTCACAAACGCCCGCCTATGCCGGTTTCATAAACGGGTACGACCCCCGTGAAGAGTTAGATACCATCCTGGCGCAGGTCAAGAGCCCCACCACCATCATCTGGGGCGAAAATGATAGCCTCCTGCCCATCATCTACGCCCACGATTTACACCACGGCATCCCTGGCTCGAAACTGGTACTCCTACCACATGTAGGCCATATGCCACAGATTCAAGCCCCCACCCAGGTAGCCCGCCTGCTTCTCTCTTCTATCGCTCAGCAGCCTGGCGTTGTAATTTAACAACCTGTTCCTAGATTCCACGCAAATGATGTAGGGGCGCAATTCATTGCGCCCTCTTGAAAGGCCGATTCGCCAGAGGTGGGCGCAATGAATTGCGCCCCTACATCCCTATACCGTTCGGCAATAACAAGTACTTTTTGGCCCTTTCCTATTCCTTCTCCCTCAAACATGTCATAATACATCGCAATGTAAGCATATGTTAGTGTAGCAAATACGTGCGATAGTTCAGAAAAGCTGTAGTAGATGAATCCCTTCCAGGCTTGTGCGCTTGAATTTCTCATGATATACTTCCTAAGCGTCGAGAATAGCCTAGTTTGTTAGAAGCAGGTACGAATGTCGATGGAGTCGTTTAATTCCTCTCACATCCCAGGTGTTCCCACCGGAGTGGGAGGCCAGGTTGATGGCACGCCCCAGGTGGAGTCGCTTTCGATCAACGAACTTGCTCGTTGCTGCTCAGAAGAAACCAATAAATTTCTCAAACAAAGCGTCTCTAATGATCGCTACTGCCTTGAGCTATTTCGCCGTGCTATCACCAGGCGCAGCGACGATGCCTGGGCATGTATTTACCAGCAATATGCTCCTCTGGTTTTGACCTGGGTCAATCAGCACCAGAGCGCTACTTCACTACTGGGCCAGGATGGCAGTGCACCGCTGGTCAATGCCGCCTTTGCCAAATTCTCACAGGCGCTGACCCCCGCCAAGATGGATAACTTCGATTCACTGGCGGCTGTTTTGAAGTACCTCAAAATGTGCGTACACAGCGTCATCGCCGACGAGGTGCGCTCTCGTCAGGCGCGGCAGTATGAAGAAACGCTCGAATTAATCGAACACGAGCCGGCTACGGATGACCCCGCCGATGACGTTGTATCAAACATCTCCGCGCAAGGCCTGTGGCAGGTCATTCAAGAGGAACTCAATGGCGAAGATGAGCGTATTTTGATTTATCTTGCCTACGTGCAAGGCATGAAACCAAGCGAGATTAGCAGCCAGCATCGCAAACTCTTCCCCACGGTGGAAGATGTCTATCGCATCAAACGCAATGTGCTGGAGCGCCTGCGCCGCAATCGTCGATTACAAACCTTGTTCAAGCACCAGATTCTTTGATAATCAAGAAGTCCTATCGTTGTGCTTTGTCCAGGGAGATAGATACTAAAATAGCAAAGACGTTCGTTTATTCAGGTGAAAAGGACAAATGAAGCCTGCTGAGTCAGGTATCGTAATACCGGCGAGAGGGGAGAATCGTCAGTATTCAGCGAAACGTTACTCAGTGGGGGCGACCCTTATCTTGCGAGGAAGCACAGCTTGCTTCCTGCCTGAGTAGTAAATTGTAGACCGTGCCGGATTATCGTTCGTGTAGTTCGTATAGTTCGGACTCAGTCAATCTCAGGCGTCGCGGGTTTTGGTCGTTTGACCAATATCCATTGCTTAAAGGAAAAGCTCATGGAGTGTAGTGAACCCGGCGTCATTCGCGATGAAGAACTGCTTGCTTATCTGGCAGGGGAGAGGGTAAGGCCAGTCGTTGAGCAGCATCTTGCGCGTTGCCATCATTGCTCAACGCAGGTAGCAGAGTATCGCGGATTGGAGCGCTCGCTTATCAAAAAACTCTACCGGTGGGATTGCCCACCCAATCAAATACTCGGTGAATACCAGATGGGCTTGCTCAGTAAAGAAGCTACTTCTGTAATCGACATGCACCTCGATCGGTGTGTGCTCTGTGCTGCTGAAGTCGCAACACTCTCAGAATTTCTGGCGAACGATCCCATGCTTGTTGCGCCTGTTGCTGTTCAAGCCTCCTCTCAAAATAACCATAGCAGTACAATACAGGATGTGAAACGGGTCCTCGAGGGACTGCGTGAGCGCTCAACAGCTCATGCGCGTCGCATTATCGCGGCCCTGCAGCCTCAACAGCCTCGCTGGGCTTACCAACGTAATCCCACCAGTTCAGTTGCCTGGCCCCGTCGCTATACGGCTGAGGATTTCAGTATATCTGTCCAGCTCGAACGAGGTACCAGCCGCAATGATGCCCTGCAACTGATTGGCTTTGTCAATCGCAAAGGTACCGCACTGGAAGCGCTTCAGGGGATTCCGGTCTTGCTTTCATCGCAAACCAGCGCTGTCTATACGCAAAACATCGATGAACTGGGCAACTTTGTCTTCTCATCGATCTCACCGGCAACCTATACATTGGAGTTGCAGCTCCCTGACAGCACCATCGTCATCGAACAACTTCCAATAGCCCTGCAGGATTGATGCCCATTCATGTGGTTCCATTCTGTATAACGTACAACGTGTATCATGGTAACTCACGATGTACGAATGTGTGAGGGGTACAGGGGACTCAGTCCTCCTGTACCCCTCACTTCTTGCGCGCAACAAGGCGCGTAAAGCCCAGGTTACGACCACGATCCAGGCGCAGCATCTCGATTTCCTCCTGCGATGATGGCAGCCCTTGCTCAAGGGAAACCTCCATCCATCTCAGCCAGTGCTTCCACCCATCAGGGACGAAATCCGCCACCTCAACCTCAACCAACCCCGTCTTCTCCCAGTGCCTCCGCCACCAGTCAGGACTGTGGAAGCTCCACCAATCCCAGGACCAGTAAGGAGCCAGGTGGTCGGGCAAGCCATGGGTAAATTCGTGCACCAGCCCGGGTACAACGATCGCGATGTAGCCACCGGGGCGAACGAATTGCGCGTAGTAGCCCAGGTAGAGATCATCGGTACCGAAGTAGTGATATGCATCCAGACTAACCAGCGCGTCAAAGAAGCCACCGGCAAACGGCAGTGTATGAGCCTCGGCACCAATCGGAAACACCGCGTCCTGTAGATTGGCTGCGCAGATTCGCCGCCAGTTGTCGCTCGCGCTAATCCATAAGTCCGTCGCCCATACCTGGAGATGAAATTCACGCGCCAAAAAGATAGAGCTGCTGGCCCGCCCGCAGCCCATATCCAGCACGCGCGTAGCGGCCTGGAAATCCATCACCTGGCTGAGGGCCTCGGCCAGCCATACAGAATTTGGCCCCATCCCATTCTCCAGCATCCATTGCGGGTCATAAGTTGCCGAACGCGGAAAGCTATCAACGGTAAGTAGCGCGGCAAGCTCGGCCGGTGTATGCTTTCTGGGTCTCGATGATTGCATCATCTGCCTCCGATTCTCCTGACTAATTCCAAAGAAACTGAATGACGTACGTTTATTACGAGAAAGATATGCAAACGTGGCGTCAGCCACTTCTCTGTCTTCACGTGACATGATACAATACGCAACACTTGATGTGATTAATCACCAATCAAAATCGTCTAAAGCTGTAGCAATTACTATTCACTGCTGGCTAAGGGATATAAACCTGGAACTATGAACGCATGACACCGCAAAACCTCGTAACCGCGCTTCTTCGTATGGACGAGCAGGAAGGGCACGCCGTACTGCAAAAGCAGCTCCCCTCGTTTGATAAGGAAAGCCAACGACTCCTCGTCGAGCTGATTAAACGCGAAGCGGACAAGCGTTGGACAACAGAATTACACCTCTCATTCCTGCTTGCCGGCCACCTCATCTTTATCGGCGAACTCACACGCGATCGCTATGCCCACGCGCTTGGATTGATGGCGCGCGGAGACGCCTTGCGCCACATGGATCAGGAAGTAGAAGCCATTACCTACTTAGATGCCGCCGCCGAAGAATTTCTAGCCGAAGGAGACGAAGTAGGCTGGGCGCGCACTCGCATTGGTCGCGTCAACGCCTGTTTGCAGTTGAATCGCAGCGCCGAGGCTCTGCGTGATGCCGCTGCTGCCCGCGAGGTCTTCGTACGCTATAACAAACTCCTGCGCGCCGGGCAGATCGATGTCAACGCCGCCATCATTCATTTTGAACTGGGCCAGTTTGAGCAGGCGCTACGGCTCTATGATCGCGCCATCGAAACGTACCTCTTACAGGGCGACGGCGTTGATCTGCATATTGCGCGTGCGCGTGGCAATAAAGCCATTGCCCTTGCTGCCCTGGGGCGTTTCCGTGAAGCGGTTGCCCTGCATGAACAGGCTCGCGCCACCTTTGTCAGGCATAGTGGCCAGGAAGTTTCTGTCGCGCGTGAGGAACTCAATATCGCGCAAATTTACGCTGCCCAGGGACACTACAGCCAGGCGCTGCTCCTCTTCAACCGCAGCCGCGACATTTTCCGCGGCCATACCATGGATTTTCAAGCCGCTGAAGTGGCGCAGCAAATGTGCAGCAGCCTGCTGCGTCTCAATCGCGCTCACGAGGCCTATGAACTCGCCGGAGAGACCATCGCCTATTTTCGCAAATCCTACGGGCATCGCAGTAGCGTCGCGACTTCCCTGTTATACCAGGCCGAGGCTGCCATGCTCAAGGGGGACCTGCGCGATGCCGATGAGAAATTGCGCGAAGCCAAAACCATCCTGGAAGAGATCGGCTTTATGGCGCTCGCCTCCGTCGTTCGCCTGCAACAGGCGGAGCTGTACTTCGTCGATGGTCAGTTGACCAAAAGCCTGCGCGAAGCCCGTTATGCGGCGGACGCCTTCGCCGAGCAAGAAGCCCTGCCGCACCTGGCGCGCGCCGCTCTCCTGCAGGCCTATGTACTCGCCAACCTTGGTGATACATCGAGCGCGCAGGACCTCTGTCACCAGGCATGGGATATTGCCCAGGGGCAGGGCCTGTTAGAACTGAAATACCGTTGCGACTACCTGCTCGGACAAATTGCCGAGCATCATCAAGACCTGGAAGCGGCGGCCCGTTACTATGATTGTGCCATTAAAGGCATTGATGATGTACAGAGCCACCTCGTGCTGAATGAACGCAGCAGTTTCCTCGAGGATAAAGGCGGCGTCTACCAGCGTGCCATGGTCCTGGCCTTCAAACAGCTGAACAAGGAGCAGGCCCTCGTCTATGTCGAAAAAGCCAAGTCGCGCGTGCTGGGTGATTATCTGCGCAACAATATCGATATCCGCCTGCGTGCAGCCGACAAGGCCGGCGAGGCCATCCTTGAAGACCTGGTGCGCTTGCGTGAAGAACAGGCCTGGTACAGCTCCATCGTCTATGAATCCGAAAATGAGGCGAACCTGAGTGATACCGCCGTCTTGCGTATTCGCGCCTTGAAGCCCGGCCAGGCACGTAAGGAAATGCAGCAGCGCGAACAGAGCATCGAACACCTGTTGGAACAGATGCAGCTGCGCCTGGCAGGAGACCTGATAACGCGCTCGCGTTCGCAATGGACAGACAGTATCGTTACTACACTTTGGCAGAAAATCGAACGTTCCACCTTGATGCTGGAATACTACCTCACCGAACGCGACCTCTACATCTTCCAACTGACGCGCGTGGGCGTCGATGTGCAGGTCATCCATGATGCCGTACCCAAACTGGAACGCTTGCTCTCGCTCTGGCGCGTCAATCTCGACCTGGCGGCTCAAGCCAGTGGAGCGCAGGACCGCGCCTCGGCTTTCATCGGCTTACAGGACAATAGCCTCGGACTCTTGCAGCGCCTCTATGATCTTCTGCTCAAACCGGTCGAGAGCGCCTTGAACGCCTGCGACCACCTGACCATTGTCCCCTATGGTATGCTGCATTATCTCCCGTTCCATTGCCTCTTCGATGGCGTGCAATTCGTCATCGAGCGTCACAATGTCTCCTATCTTCCCTCGGCCGCGCTGCATGACATCTGCCGCCAGCGTGGCAAACGCATCAAATCGAAAGGCTTGCATTTACAAAACTCGCTGGTCATGGGCCTTTCAGATAATGGGCGACTGGCCTTCGCCAAACAGGAGGCCGAGGCGGTCGCGAAGCTGTTGGGTGCCCCCTGCGCCATCAATCAGGCTGCTACCAGGTCGCTCTTGCAAGAAGTGGGTCCGAACAGCCCCATCGTACATATCGCAGCGCACGGCATGTTCCGCCTCGACGCCCCCAACTTCTCGCATATCAAGCTCGCTGATCACCAGTTAAGCACCATCGAAGTCTTCAACCTCGACCTCTCTTCGTGTTCCCTCGTCACCTTGAGCGCCTGTGAAACTGGCCGCGCGGTGGTTGGCGGCGTCGATGAGGTCATCGGGCTTGGACGCGGCTTTCTCTACGCCGGGGCCGCCTCGCTCCTGCCCACCCTGTGGAAAGTAGACGACGCCAGCAGCGCCGAACTCATGGAGATGTTCTACCAGGCCCTATTGAGCGACTTAACCAAAGCCGCCGCCCTCGCCGGTGCCCAGCGCGCATTCCTTGCCCGCTCCCGCACCTCCATCCGTCCCTACCGTATACATCCCTACTTCTGGGCCGGCTTTCATTTGATCGGCGATCCCGGACCATTATAATAAAAATAGGAGTACAGAAGATGCGCTATCACCTCTTGATCGATGCAGATGATACCCTTTGGGAGAACAATATCTATTTTGAGCAAGCCATTCATGACTTTATTACG
>VBHV01000410.1 GCA_005881995.1 Chloroflexota bacterium
CGATGCGGCGGAGGACGCTGGCTGGGGCAACAATTTACGGAGGGCGGGTATAAGCCAGGAGATCATGAATGCTGGCTCCGCTTCCTCACTCTCGCCATTGAGTATAATAGTGGAGGGGTCGAGATCGCCAATTACGACTTGATGGCGGTGCAGTTTATCCAGAGCCGAGCAAAGCAGGTCCATCCATTGCAACGTGCGCTGCTCCGAAGGTAATCCCTGGCCGCTTTGCAGAAAGTCCTGGAGAGTGGAGAGGCGCGGCGAGTATTCATCAGCTGTTTCTCCAGCATTCTCCCCAACTTTCGCAGCATCACCAGCATTCCCAACGCCAGCGGGCTGAGCGGGGGATGCGAATGCTGCCACCAGAAACAAATTTCCCTGGAAATAGCGTAGATCAATGGCCGGCACGACATGGGGCAACTGCCAGCGGCGCAGCAGGTCATATTCCTGCCGGACCAGATCAACCGCTCTCTCGCGGGCCTGCTCATCTAAAGACGCGAGGGAGATATCGCGAATGGCAACCATGCGCCCCTGGTGTGAGGGTTGACGATTGTCGAGCGCGAGATACAGATTGACGTAGGGACGCCGCCGCACCAGCGAGACAATCCGATAGCGGGTGGCGATATCCTGTTCCTCCTGGAGCAGTGAAGAAAGGGCTTTCTTTTTATTCAGGCGCTCCCCGCAGGAACCACAGAATGCCGCTCTGTATGGCAGGTTGGCTCCACAGCGAGGACACTTCTCAAACTTTTGAAAAACGCTATTCGTAGCTGGCTGGGTGATACTCATAGTGTTATTGTTGCCTCGTCCAAAGATTGGCTGTTGGGTGCTTGATGAAATTATAACATAGTAAGGGATACTACGCGGGCTTTCTTCCGCACATGTTTCACACTCCTAAATAGATAGACGTGTATGTTCCATAGATAGTTGCTTGGTAGACCGATTGTCTCATCTCTGAGCAGGGCCTGCGAATGATTGCCAGGAAGACAATTGGACTGCCAGAGCGTGCCAGGGCCTGCCAGGGCGACCGCCAGGGTCGCCCGTACCATACACGGGGACGTGTTACACGGGCAACTTGGTATGGTACGGGCGACCCTGGCGGTCGCCCTGGCAGTCCAATTGTCTTCCTGGCAATCATTCACAAACACTGCTCCGCTGAGTTGCCTTTATATACAACTCACTCAATTTGGTTTATACACAAGAGCCATCTAGAAGGAGGTAGTCTATGTCACAGGTATCCGGGCGTCCCTGTCCTGCATGTGGTACTCCTGTCCCAGCCGGGCAACGCTTTTGCAGCAATTGTGGAACCGATATGGAGGTTTCACGACCGGCCAGCCAGTACGGTGGGCCGCCGCCACAGAATTTTCCGCAGGCACAACCCGTTCCACCCTATGCACAGTCACCCTATGGTCAACAGCAGCAATACCAGCAGCCACAGCAAAAGTCCAATCCGATTGCCGAGGCGCTTGGCGCATTAGGTCTTTTATTCTTCATGCGGCGCTACCGACCAGGTTATCAAGCGCGTCGCCAGAGCAGTGGGTGCTGCGGGTGTCTTGTCACGCTCGTCATCCTGGCAATCTTTCTAGGTATACCGGGCTTTCTCATCTACAGATCAGTAGGGCCAACAATTGTTAGCAATTTTCAAAGCGCGACTAAGTGCATCAGCAATGCAGCGCCAACAAAGACGGTTCATCCCAATCAAACAACACATTATGCCGGATTGACCTGGACACTTACTACTGCTTCTACATCATCGTGCAACAATAATACGTCAGCAGATCAGGGTACAGTGTTTGTGAAAGTAACACTGAAGGTGGATAATCCCACGTCTCAACCGTTCATCAACAGTGTGTATAGCTATATCCGTTTGCAGTCAGGTAGCACTACTAGTTCACCAATGTCTGGCTCGGATACACCGCTGCCTAGCTCTATTGAAAGCAATACAGCGGGTACGATGGGAATAGTGACTTTTTCTATGCCACAGGGCAGCAATTCCTTTACGCTCATCTTGTTACCACAGACCAACCCGGCTATCAGCCAGTCAACAATCAACTTTCAGATTTAGCAAGTAAGCGCAACAAAAACACCTTGATAGCACATCAGGGTGTTTATGGATGAGGATTGGTAGTGCCCGCGAGAAAGGCCAGCATGGCTTCATTGCAGACTTGTGCTTGATCAAACATGACTATATGACCGGCTCGTTTCACCAGCAGCAGCCGCGAGTTCACAATGGCTGAACGCACGATGTTTGCAAACATTGGCGGTACCAGGGGATCACACTCTCCCCAGATGAGCAGGGTTGGGGCGGTAATGGACGGCAGGTCTTCTCGTACATCCTGCGTCAGCAGGTCCTGGGTTGCTCGCAGGATGGTCAACAGGCCAGCGCGCAGCCCATCGTAGAACAGAATGGGTAAAAACCGAAATGTGGTATAGCGTATGGCTACCAGCAAGGGAATGAGATAGCCAGCCAGTGAACGGCCCGTGGGAACGCCTGCCGGAGCGAACAGGACGAGCCGCCGCACCACTTCGGGATGACGCGCGGCCAGCCGGATACAGATACACCC
>VBHV01000411.1 GCA_005881995.1 Chloroflexota bacterium
AGAGGCGTTCCCAGTGCGCGCCGCCATCATCCGAACGAAAGATGGCCCCATCTTCGGCGCCGATGATGGCCCAGACACGATCGGGTTTCGCGGGCGAAACGACGACGCCGATTTTACCGAGCAAGCTCGTGGGCAGGCCAGGATTGCGCGTGATCTCCGTCCAGGTATCACCGCCGTCGGTTGATTTGAAGAGGCCGCACTCCTCGCCGCCGCTCACCAGGGTATAGGGTTTGCGGTGCGCTTCCCAGACGGCGGCATAGAGAACGCGAGGATTGTTTGGGTCCATTGAGAGGTCAATTGCTCCGGCTTTTTCGCTGCGGAAGAGGATGCGTTCCCAGTTTTTACCGCCATCGGTTGTGCGATAGACGCCACGTTCCGGGTTTGGGCCATGCGCGTGTCCAAGCGCGGCCACATAAGCCAGGTCAGGATTTTGTGGGTGAACGCGTACTTTAGCAATATTTCTGGTATCGGCGAGACCGAGATGCGTCCAGGTTTTGCCGGCGTCGGTTGACCTGTAGACGCCGTCGCCATGCGAGACGTTGCTGCGAATGGTTGCTTCGCCCATGCCGGCGTAAATCACGTTGGGATCGGACGGCGCAACGGCAAGCGCGCCAACATAGGCGCGCTTAAAATAGCCATCGGAGACGTTTTCCCAGATGATGCCGCCATCGGTTGTTTTCCACACGCCTCCGCCGGTCGAGCCAAAATAAAATACCTGCGAGTGCAGCGGGTCTCCCGCCACGGCAACAACGCGCCCGCCGCGATATGGGCCGATACAGCGCCATTCGAGCGATTTCAAGAGGGCGGGATCGATTGCTGGTTGCCGGGTAGATTGGTTCTTTGAAGTGCGGGGGTTCACTGATCCGTTGTCGTTTGCCATTGTACATTGTCCATTTCTAAGCGCTTGTATTGTCACATGTATGCGCTATCCCGATGACAGCGCAGTCACCAGGCCCTAGAGAGGTCTGCCAGGTGGAGCTTTGTTTGCGCCAGAGCAAACGCCGTCTGACGCTGGATTTCTCACATATAAAGTCTATCACACTTTCGCCCAGCAAGTAAGCGAAGGATGCTTGCTCTATTGAATGAAAGGAGTTTCTCCCCGGTGAAATGCCTGTGAAACCTGTCACATGATGAAAGTGGTTAATCAGACAGAAAAGGCTTCCCTGTATATGATATGCTGAGTAAAGCGATAGTTTACTCTTCTATGGGCCCATCATCTTTTTAGTGTTTTTTAGTGAGGTAATGCTAGACACTATGATGATGCTATCAATAGTAATAGCACACTCTGGTAAGCAAAGGAAGACGGACGATGTCGAAATGTACAGCTTGTGGAAATGAACTCCCGCCGAACGCACGTTTCTGTGGGAACTGTGGCCATGTACAGGAAGCGACGAGTTATACTGACGCGGAAACACGTAGAAGCGAAACTCCGCCGCCATCCTCCTGGTCGTTTTATAACAGTGCGGCGCCTGATAACATAGGCACACCGCCTCCACCACCTCCGCCGACAGGAAGAGATGAGCGAGAAGAGCGGAAAGATGTCCCTCCCTGGCTTCCTCTGTATGGAGGAGGTATAGGTCTTGAAAGTGGGCAAGCGTATCCCAGCAACGCGCCGACGGTGGCAGGGACACCGCAAATCAGCGGCGCTCCGGGTGTATCAGGCACTCCATCGGTTCCGCCAGGGGCGCCCTCAGGGGGCTATCATATGGGACAGCAGCTCGCGCAGGGAGCTGCACCACCCCAGGCCCCATATTATCCGGGTGCGCATACCTCCTACCCACCTGTCAATCAGCCACCGCCACAGACGTATCCGCAGCAGCAGGCTACTCAATGGGGAACGCAGGAACCCCAGGCGCAACATCCTGAACATTTTGCAAAACAGGCGGCTCCAGCGCATGCCGCGGCTACAAAGGTGGCGGGAGGCATAGCTGCCAAGTGGATCCTGGTCGCGGTAGCAGCGGTCGTCGTGATTGGAGGAGGAGGAGTCGGGCTAGCCGCATACCTGGCTAACCGAACGCCGCCGCTGCAGCCAGTTATTAGCATCGCCACATCACCTGGCAACTACAAAGTTGGAAACACGCTCGCCGGAGCAAGTGGCACATCACTGCATATCACGGGTTCAAAGTTTTCCAATAACTCAACGATTACATTCCTGCTGGATGGGGCACCCGCGCCGGGAAGCACCGGAGCCAAAAGCGATGCCAATGGCACCTTCCAAACAGATGTGAAAATTACTAACGGCTGGAGTCCAGGTACGCATACATTGACGGCCAAAGATGCCAGCAATAACACTACGCAAAACAGCGTGACGGTAATGATTGTGTCGCCAGGGCAGGCCAATACGCCCGGTCCTTTAGGAGCGCCGCCCGACGATGCCAGCTTCCACGTGAATGCAAATATAACAGGGCAGTTTGGATCGAGCGCTCCATTTACGGAAACACAGACGGTGATTATCACCGGACATCCCGATCCTATGGGAGGCAGCGTTTGCGAGAGTACCGATAATGGCCAGCCTATTATGACCCAAAACTCCACATTTAACACAAGTACCGCTTTCCAGGAAACGGCGGTCTATTCCTGCACCGGCACCTACAAGGCGGGGAAATTCACCTATACGCAGATGCTCACGAGCGACA
>VBHV01000412.1 GCA_005881995.1 Chloroflexota bacterium
TGTTGGGCGTGCCAGCAAGCGTGCCAGGTACAAGTTGCATATGCGCGAGCAGTACCTGGCTGGTATTGCCTTCATACGGCAGTTTTCCGGCCAGCATCTGGTACAAGATGATGCCCAGCATGTAGATGTCGCTCAACGGACCTACCAGGCCTTGAAATTGTTCGGGGGACATATACGCGATGGTGCCGAAAACGCCCGTTTCAGCCACCACCGCCGCGTTCTCCAGCACTTTTGCCAACCCGAAATCCATGAGGGCAAGTTGTCCATTACTGCGAATCAACAGGTTGTTGGGTTTGACATCGCGATGGATGATGCCTTGTTCGTGCGCATAATCCAGGGCTGACCCGATCTGATCGAGGTACACACCGATCTCATCAAGAGTCAATGGCCCCTGCTTCATGCGATCCCCAAGTGTTCCTCCGCTGACATAGGGCATTACGAGGTAGGGAGCGCCGTTCGCTTCTCCGTAGTCGTAGACAGGCAGAATGTTCGGGTGTTCCAGCGTGGCTACCGCCTTTGCCTCCTGGCGGAAGCGTTTCAATATGTCAGCATCCCTGGCCATACTTTGATCCAGGACTTTGACTGCAACCTGCCGTCCCAGCAGTAGATCGCTTGCCAGGAAAACTTGCGCAAAACCGCCCCCGGCAATGTGTTTTTTCAGGAGATATCGCTTATTGAGAGTGCTTCCAATATTTGCCATGCCTGCGCCCTCTTCCCAGTGACATGTTCATAGTTGGAGCTAAACGAGCAGCTTTCATGAAAAAAAGCTTTAGAGAGGTATCTCTTCCATTTTTGGTGGAATATATTCGATTCTGCCTTGCAACATCATCTACAATAGTTTATTTAACACATGGACGTGTCCGAGACCATTGTATACCCTCATCCATATAAAATCAATGGCTCAATTCACATTTTCAATGAATTCGATTTCACTTTTGCCAGGATGGGATGTAACTTTCAGGATAGCGCCAGGACTCCTCTTCACTATGATCTCCAATAGAGTTGAATTGATCGATTTGACTTTCTCCTACTCTCACTATCTCGCGTACATTGGGTTAACTGGCAAATAAATAAGGAATCAAAACGTCCCCGACAGGAATTGAACCTGCGCACCTGGTTCCGGAGACCAGTGCTCTATCCACTGAGCTACGGGGACTTCATCAGAAATAATACCACGTTCGTCAACTCTCTACCATTTCGTCTGAACCCCGCATCTCTGCGAGCAAGTAGTAGATAAAAAATGGAGTCCGCATCGTCTCTAGAGTAGATGGAGACGAGAACAAAACACAGGATCAAGCTTCTGCAATCCCTCCTGAGGCCTGTAGATTGATACCCAGACAATGAGGAAAATACGATGACAAGAAGACAGTTTTACAGTATTACCATGATCAGCCTGTCCATCCTGTTGTTCTTGAGCGCCTGTGGAGGACAGGCGCCGTCACAGACGCTGTCACCGAACACCACTGTCACTCAGAGCCAGCGAGATGTCACCTACCCAGGAGTGGACAGCGTCACCCTGGCAGGGACATTAGTCATCCCTGCTCATCAGAAAGGGACACGGGTGCCGGGCGTAATTATCGTGGCGGGAAGCGGGCCGACCGATAGGAATGGAAATCAACCGGGGGGGTTAACTACCAACCTGGATAGTCAACTCGCGGATCAACTTGCGCAACAGGGAATTGCCAGTTTGCGCTATGATAAGCGAGCCGTCGGTGCAAGTTCGTCGTTTCCTCGCGCGCAAAATCCTAACCAGCCGACAGCGGCGGAGATCAAGGCGCTTCAGGACTTCTTCGCCTGGGATAACTACGTTGGGGACGCCAGGGCCACTTTGAGTGAACTTCAACAGCAGCCCGAGATTGATCCAGCTCGTACTGCTCTGATCGGGCATAGTGAGGGGAGCATCATTGTTGGAGAGGTCGCGGCAATGGACAAGGGGCTGGCTCACCCGGCGGCGGCACTGGTGTTGATCAGTGCGCCAGGTCGTCCTATCGATGTCATCTTGCGTGAGCAAATTGCTCATCAGTTGGAGCAGCAGCCTACAATCCCGGCAGGGTTTGTGTTGAGCAAGTTGGATGAGATTTTTGCGGGTCTGAGGAAAACCGGTAAGGTGCCCACTGCTCCATTTGCAGACCTGAAAGCGAACAGCAAAGTTCCCACCCAGCTTACCCAGAACCTGGAAGTGCTATTCCAACCTGCCTACAACGAGTTCTGGTACGGCGAATTACAGGTCGATCCCGCCGCGACGGTCAAGCACTACCCTGGCCCGGTGCTGGTGCTGCAAGGGGCGAAAGACGTTCAGGTGTTTGCCACCGAAGATACGCCGTTGCTCGACGCCGCGTTGAAGAGCCGCAACCCCGACGATCACCTGATCGACATCATCCCAAATACCAGCCACAATATGAAATTGGTGCAGAACCCGGCGACAGACCCTGGCATTGCAGGCCAGGTTGTGCTAGAGTGCACGAACACGCTCCGCCGTTGGCTGGCTGAGAAACTCTCAGCCAGCCGCTAAAGAGTGGTTAGCGGCTATGTTCTAAGCTTCCGAAGTCTCTCCCATCTGTTCTGCTTCTAACAGTGCCTCTTCCTCCTCCTGCCTGCGCTGGTCGGCGATCTTCGCTTTTTCCTCGAGTTGCCCAAGCCAGCGGAAGAAGAGGGGGGACATCACCACAAGATCGACCAGGCCAGGGAGAAGTAAGAACGCTCCACCAACAGCTTGATCGGCGAACGCGGAGATGCGTAATTGCGGGGGGACGGCATACTGTGGATAGAAGACCACGAATGAAAAGACGAGTAAGAAGGCGAAGATATCGACGGGCTGCCCATCCAGGAAAGCATAGAGCATCTGTTGCGGATAGCTCATCTTATGCAGTTCGCGGACCGGGCCAATCAACGGCCACCAGTTGAGCAAGGCCGTAAGGAGAAAACTGAGCAACTCCACGTGATAGAGGGTGCCGGACCTGAGCGCGAGGTTGAAAAGGACGGGCGCGTGCCAGATGAGAAAGTTGAGATTGAAGAGGGCAGAGGCTACCACCGGCTGCGTCAGCACACGCGCAATTGGTTGTACTATGGGCTGCCGAAAGAGAGGCTGCACGAGCCACGCCGGGCATGCATATATGAGCAGCGGGGCGCAGAGTGTGATTAATGTCACTGCCTGTAACATGTGGGCGGAGAAGAGTTGTGTCCTGGCGATAGTATCAAGCGGTGTCAGTAATAACAGCGCAGTCGCCAGCACAGCAACAATAAAGGCCGCCACGCGTCGAATCTGGAGCGGCGCCTCCTGGGGATGTTTTCTACGCACCCGCAGTATACCGAATAAATAGAGCAGGCACAGGACGATCAAGCCGGTAAGCGTGATTGGGCTCCAATGCCATGTAAAATTAAGGCCGTATAGCATAAGAAATCTCCATGCGAATGATGCTTTAAGTATAGTGCAGGGCAAGAATGTTTGCAAACAGGATGCAATGCCTATAAAACGGCATTATAATAACATCAGAAATTCGGAGGAAACCAGAAAAACACCCGGATGGGTTCAACAACGTTTTGGCAAGAGGAACGAGGAAACACGAGTAGATGGAGATAGCTCATGCGTATAGTGATTGCGCCCCAATCGCTCAAAGGAAGCCTCACGGCGGCTGAAGCCGGGCTGGCTATTGCCAGGGGAGCACTGGTAGTCTACCCGGAAGCGGACATTGCTATCGTACCGGTGGCGGACGGGGGAGAGGGAACGGTGCAGGCGCTGGTCGATGCAACGGGCGGCAGAATAGTGGAGCAGACCGTGACCGGGCCACTCGGCGAACCCGTGACAGCTTTTTTCGGCCTGTTGGGTGATGGGCGCACGGCGGCGATTGAGATGGCGGCCTGCGCAGGCTTGCCACTGGTTCCTCCCGCTCTACGTGACCCACGCATTACCACCACCTACGGCGTGGGCGAACTGATCCTGGCGGCATTAGACCAGGGATGCCGTCACTTTATTATAGGTATTGGCGGCAGCGCGACCAATGATGGAGGCGCGGGTATGGCGCAGGCGTTAGGCGCATCACTTATGACGCACGAGGGGAAAGCTATTGGTCGAGGAGGGGCGGCAATCACCACCCTCGCACACATCTCGCCAGCAACCATGGATGCGCGGCTGTCCTCCTGTTCTTTCGATGTTGCCTGTGATGTGAACAATCCCCTCTGCGGGCCAATGGGAGCCTCGGCGGTATATGGCCCTCAAAAGGGAGCCACACCTGAGATG
>VBHV01000413.1 GCA_005881995.1 Chloroflexota bacterium
GCATAGCCTTCGTCAAGGCTTAGCACGGGTATTTTTGGCGCCTCTGCCTTTACAGGCTGGTGATTATAATGTTGTTCATTCTGGTGGGATGTTGAGGTTTCGGTCTGGGTCACGAATATGCTCCTTATCGTGTAAGGGCGACCCTCGCGGTTCGCCCTTGTACACACTAGACGGCTGACGGGGTTTCCTTGACGACCTCTACGATGTAGTTCAAGTCGGCATCGGTGATATGCTTCTTGCGATCTGCTATTTCGACAAAATTGCGATAGGCGACATGCAGTTCCTGGGCGCTGAGCCGGAAGCCCAACTGGCGCAGGCGTGCATCCAGTCCATGACGCCCGGAGTGCTTGCCAAGCACGAGTTTGGTATCGGTCCATCCGACGGACTGGGGTGTCATGATCTCGTAAGTGAGTGGGTTTTTGAGCATGCCATCCTGGTGGATGCCGGCTTCATGGGCGAAGGCGTTTGCCCCGACGACGGCTTTATTGGGCTGCACCGGTATACTGGTGAGCTGGCTTACCAGCTGGCTTGCGGCGAGCAGTTCCCGCGCGTTGACACGCGTGTCGGCGTTACCAAAGCAATCGGGTCGCGTGCGCAGCGCCATTACGACTTCTTCCATGGCAGTATTGCCTGCACGCTCACCCAGGCCATTGATGGTTACTTCGACCTGGCGCGCGCCAGCTTTGATGGCGGCCAGCGTGTTAGACGTGGCCATGCCGAGATCATTGTGGCAGTGGGCGCTCATGACGACATCCTCCATGCCTGGGACACGCTCGCGCAGGTAACGGAAGAGCATTTCATACTCGTGCGGCAAGGAGTAGCCGACGGTATCAGGCACGTTAATAGTGGTTGCGCCCGACTTGATAGCGGCCTCAAAGACACGGCAGAGATAGTCCCAATCGCTGCGCGTGGCATCTTCTGCCGAAAACTCGACGGTTGGACAGAGGTTGCGCGCATAGGCTACCATAGAACTCACTCGCTGGAGCGCCTCTTCGCGATCGATCTTTAACTTGTGTTTGAGATGAATCTCCGATGTTGCAAGAAAGACGTGGATTACCGGCCGTTCAGCGTCGCGAAGGGCTTCCCAGGCGGCATCGATATCACCGATGCCGGCACGAGCAAGCCCGGCAATAGCGACGCCATGACCTTGAACCTTCTGCGCGATCTCTCGCACTGCTTCGAGGTCGCCAGGAGAGGCGGCAGGAAAGCCTGCTTCGATAATGTCTACGTTGAGGCGCACAAGCTGCTGGGCCACTTGCAGCTTCTCCTGCGTGGTCATAGTGGCTCCGGGCGATTGTTCGCCATCGCGCAGCGTTGTATCAAAAATGCGAATTACGGGATTTCCTGTTGGGTCTGTCATGATAATCTTTCCTCTAAGATTTGGATTCCGCGATTTCTGTCTTTTTATTTGGGGCGTTGAGCCAGGGCATCATGGCGCGCAGTTCGCGGCCCACGTGTTCGATCTGGTGTTGCGAGTTGGCGCGGCGCATGGCCTGGAAGCTGGGGCGACCGGCCTGGTTCTCAAGTATCCAGCGCGTGGCAAAGGCCCCGTTCTGTATTTCTTGCAATACTTTGCGCATCTCATCGCGCGCACGTTGATCGATGATGCGCGGGCCGGAGACGTAATCACCGAACTCGGCGGTGTCGCTGATGGAGTAGCGCATGTAGCTCATACCGCCCTGGTACATCAGGTCTACGATGAGTTTCATTTCGTGCATGCACTCAAAGTACGCCACCTCTGGCTGGTAGCCCGCTTCCACGAGTATTTCAAAGCCTGCACGGATCAAGGCGGTCACGCCTCCACAGAGCACGGCTTGCTCGCCAAAGAGGTCGGTTTCGGTCTCTTCAGCGATGGTAGTGCGCAGCACACCTGCGCGGGTACAGCCAATGGCGCGTGCGTATGCCAGGGTGATGGCCTCGGCATTGCCCGTTGCATCTTGCTGAACGGCCCAGAGCGCGGGAACGCCGACTCCCTCGGTGAAGAGGCGGCGCATCATATGACCCGGGCTTTTGGGCGCTACCATAGAGACGTTGATGTCGGGCGGAGGTACGATCTGCGAATAATGCAGGCTAAAACCGTGTGCCGTCATAAGCGTCTTCCCAGGAGCCAATCCAGGCACAATATCGCGCTCAAATACCTCACGATGGTGTTGATCGGGGATGAGTATCATGATGATATCGGCCTGCTCTGCGGCAGCTGCCGGTGTCATCACCTCAAGGCCCTCGGCCTCTGCCTTCTCGCGGCTCTTGCTGCTCGCGGGTAGACCGACGACTACATTGCAGCCGTTATCGTGCATGTTGAGGGCATGAGCGTGCCCCTGACTGCCATAACCGATGACGGCGACTCGTTTCTGCTGAATAAGTTCCAGATTCGCATCTGCGTCGTAGTA
>VBHV01000414.1 GCA_005881995.1 Chloroflexota bacterium
AAAGGGGTAGAGTTCGTAGTTTCGCAGTTGCACATTATAGGCCGGCTGCAACTCCTTGATGAGTTGCGATTCGACCAGCAGCGCTTCCAGTTCGGAGCCAAGCACGCGCGTCTCGATCTCTTTGACGTTCTGCAAGAGCCCATCCATTTTGCGCGTGTAGCCAAGTGGCTGGCTGTAGTAGGATGCAAGTCGATCTTTCAGGCACTTAGCCTTACCAACATAGATCACCTGCCCATTAACATCCTTCATCAGGTACACGCCTGGCAGCGCCGGAAAATCACGCTTCCACGCCGGATTCAGGAATAGGTTTCCGGTTGGGCGCAGTGTCGCCGACTGCGCTGAGATTCTACCGTCCGACCGTAACTGCTCGATTTGTTTGGTCGTTGCCGCCTGCGTGATGTCGCCGTTCCACGCGACAGGCAATTGCAGGCGGCGGCGTAGGTGCCCCAGCGTTGAAATACCCTGTTCCTGAGCCAGCGCGAGCAGTTTGATAAAGACGGCAGCCGTCACCCTGGCATCTCCCAGGGCGCGGTGGCGATTGGCGGCAGGTATTTTGAGATGCTCGGCGACCTTTTCAAGCTTGAAACGGCGCAAGCCAGGGAGAAAACGGCGCGCCAGTGGAATAGTATCCAGGCCATCGATGGGGAAGTCATAGCCCAGCAGCCGCGCTTCATACCCCAGGAAGCCGATATCAAAGCCGATATTATGCCCGACAAGAATTGCGCCATCGATGAATTGCAGAAAGTCAGGCAGGATTTCAGCAGCTTTGGGGGCAGTATTCACCATATCCTGCGAAATGCCTGTGAACTGCACAATAAAGGCCGGTAATCTCGTCCCCGGGTTGAGCAGGCTTTGAAATGAACCGATGACTTCGCCCCCCTTGATACGAATCCCGGCCACTTCGATGACGCGATGCGAACCTGGGCGCAGGCCCGTCGTTTCCGTATCGAGCACCACAAATTCAACCTCGGCAAGCGTTCGATGCGTGCTGCGCCACGCGCTAAGCGCCCATGATTGCTCATCAGCCTGTTCAAATATTTCAAATAAAGAGGAACTGCTTAACGCTTTGCGCAGCAGGGTCAGCCAGATAGGATTTTTCGCCGTGCTCGTGCACTCGGTGACGCCAAATAAGTGCTGCAACAGCAGTCCTTCCGCTACTGGTTGCCCAATGCTCTCGAGTAGTTCGTGTGCGCGCCGCAGCAAAACGCCCTGCTGCGCACTGGCTTCCACCTGTGTCATGACAAATAAGCTCCCCCTGATCTGCTGGTTTAGATCATGCGTACCAGGAGTATACCATATTGCTCATCAATCGGGGAATAGTTCATTCTCCGTTTTTTCCAGATATTGTGTCTTGTTCGAGTCTTTGCACATATGCTACACTGGGATGAACTAACCGTATATTAGCTATTTACCTGCGACAAATAGGCCGATCGAAGCAGAAGGAGACATTTATGGCAGGGGCTGATCGGGTAGGTCAACAGCTTGGGAACTACCGTTTGTTACGACTGCTGGGGCGCGGCGGCTTTGCCGAGGTCTATTTAGGAGAGCATGTCTATCTCAAAAGCTATGCTGCGCTGAAGGTACTCCACACGGTACTTCGAGACGAGGAACAGGCAGGCTTTTTGAAGGAGGCGCAGACACTGGTTCGCCTCACGCATCCGCATATTGTGCGCTTGTTCGATTTTGCGATAGAGGATGGCACCCCATTTCTGGTCATGGAGTACGCCCCCAACGAAACGCTACGCCAACGCCATCCCGCCGGTTCGCGTCTTCCACTGGATGCTATTATTCCATATGTCCAGCAGGTAGCTTCGGCTCTCCACTACGCGCACGATCAACATCTGATCCATCGTGATCTCAAGCCGGAAAATATGCTTCTGAATACTCGTGATGAAGTTCTGCTCAGT
>VBHV01000415.1 GCA_005881995.1 Chloroflexota bacterium
ACGCAAGACGGCCTATGAACAAGATGGTCTCTCGCTCACCTGTTTTCAGCAACAATACACGTTCCCTGCCTTGAAACAGGAACGCCCTTCCCTGGGGAAAGTCCATTCCCAGGTCTTGCAAAATGTGGCGGTTCGCATTGATCTGGCCTTCAAAGCCTTCTTCAGACGAGTCAAAGCTGGTGAGACACCGGGCTACCCTCGTTTCAAGGGCAAAGATCGCTATGATAGCTTCACCTTCCCCCAATCTGGCTTCAGCATCACGCATGATGACCGCGTGGTGGTCTCCAAAGTGGGAGCGTTCAAAATGGTCTATCACCGTCCGATACGGGGCAAAATCAAAACGCTCACCATCTGCAAGAGCAGCACTGGCAAATGGTACGCCTCTTTCTCCGTTGAATGCGAACCTGAACGCTTGCCAGAGAAGAGCAAACAGGTAGGCATTGACGTGGGACTCAAAACCTTTGCTACCCTCTCCGATGGGTCTGAGATTGCCAATCCGCGTTTCTTTCGCAAGGAAGAGAAGGCCCTGGCACGTGTGCAGCGCAAACACTCCAAACTGACGAAAGGGACTCCTGAACGCCGTAAGCACCGCAAAGCCGTGGCCCGCGTCCATGAACGTATCGCGTTCCGGCGGGAGAACTTCACCCATCAGGAAAGCCGCAAAATCGTCAATGCCTATGGGGTCATCTGCGTGGAAGACCTCTCTGTCAACCGCATGACCCATAACCATTGTCTTGCCAAAAGCATTGCAGACGCCTCGTGGTCGGCATTCTTGGCTCAACTGGACGCCAAAGCGGAAGAAGCTGGACGCCAGTTTGCCAAAGTCAACCCGGCCTATACGAGTCAGACATGCAGCCAGTGTGGACATCGGCAAAAGATGCCTCTCAGTGAGCGCGTATTCAATTGTCCCTGCTGTCATGTTCATCTCGATAGAGACCTCAATGCTGCCTCTAACATTCGTGCCCTGGGACTACAGGGCCTGGGCTTGTCCCTAGAAGCCCCTGGCTTTAGCCGTGGGGAGTAGTCACTGCATCCTCACTGCATGGTGGCTACGCTATCATGCGCAGGAGGGCGTTGGCGATTTTCTCGGGGTCGGTTTCACCGGCGAATGGTATTACCCGAACATGCGCGTTCTGCGCTTCGACTTGCTGGTAGGCTTGCAGCGCCTGGTCGTGTTCAGGACCGTAGCCGATGATGGCGAGAACTACATACATGCTGCCGGCGGCTCGCGCCACGACGTTTCTGAAAGCCTCGGTATCGTCAGCTTCGCCATCTGTGATGACCAGGGCCAGTAAAAGTGGGCGTTCTGCCTGCGGCTGCGACCCGAACTCGTCGGTGTAGGTCTTCAATAACAGGTTAAAGCCTGGCATGATGCGCGTGCCGCCAGCCCATCGTATACTGCCCCATTTCTGTCTCAGGTTGTTTGGGTTCAGATCGCCGAGGTCATGCGCCTGGCCATCCGCGAAGGTGATGGTGCGCAGACCGCCCCCTTCTTCCTCTTCTGCCGCCTGGCTATCGGCAGCCGCGAGTTCGGAGACAATAATGCTGATTGCTTCGCGAATGGTATCTTTGCGGGGCGTCGCGTCGGTCGCTGATGTTCGATAGTTCATGGAACCGGTCGTGTCGAGCAGGAGCATTGGCTCCTTCTCTGGCTCGGCCTGGGTGGACTGGTCAGTGTTCATTTCATTTGCCATAATGTGATTCTCCTTCTCTTTTTTCGTCGCGCTGTAGGGGCTCGATTTATCGCGCCCCCCGCATTTTTATTCGTAACTCATAACAAACGAGGCAGGCGAGGCTAGGCAGATGGCTTCTCCAGAAGTCCTTGCGGCGCAGATGGTCCACTGATTTGCTGGCGCATTGCTGCCAGTTCTGCTTCAACATTATGCTCGGAGCTGATTTTTGCAAGCTGGTGATCCAGGTCGGTCGCATCACCGCCGCCAAGCAGGCCCTGGTCGCTCAGCGTTCCAGAATCGAGCAGAGAATCGATAGCGTTAGCGCGTGACTGCATCTGCAAGACCTTCTCCTGGGCGCGCTGCATGGCCAGATTCATCTCGGAGGATTCTTTAGAAATGCCTGTAGCGACTTCCCCGATATGCACTGAAGCTTGCGTGGCCTGATATTGAGCCTGGACCATCTCCTTCTGAGTTTTGAAAGTCGAGATGCGCTGCTCTGCCTGGCCTACAAGCAACTCAATTTTTTGATGTTGGGCGGAAAGCTGTTCGAGTTGCTGTTTATATGCGTCCACCTGGGCGACCAGCGCCTCCTTACGCTGCAACGCTAAGCGAGCCAGGTCCTCGCGCCCCTGCTGCATGGCCTGTGCCGCCTGCTGTTGCAGTCGTCGTTCTGCACAATGGTTACCAGGCCCTGGCGAAGCTGTTGAAGTTGTTCGAGTTGCTTTGTATAGCTGTAGTTAAACACCTGATTGGGATCTTCGGCTTTTTGCAGCGCGTTCTCAATCTTCATGTTGCCTACAAATTTTAAGTGCTCAAACAAACCCATGATATCATTCATCCTTTCTTTTCCTGTCTTGCAACGAATAAAAGTGGCGAGACCGGCAAACTATTGTCAGTCATGTTCCTTCTCTTCTGGTCTTGCCGTAGGGGCCCGATTTATCGCGCCCTCGTTGGCAAGTCGGATAGGTGTCGGCTGCTCTCCAAGTATCTCAGAGAGCATGCCCTCTACGGTGTCTTCAGAGGGGGCTTTAGGCGACTGTGGTGCGCTGTCCGCCTCGTTGGCTCCTTGAGCCGGTGGATGCGCAGGTTTTTCCGAGGTAGGGGCGGGGCTTGCCCCCGCACTGGTGTTCCTAACTAGTTGTTCCAGTAGATCCGATGCATCGGGCGAGGGCTGTTCATCGCTACTTTGCGTTGTCCCTGAACTGGCTATCACCGAATTGAGCATGTTGGACATCTCTGGCGAGGGCTGCGCAGGTGCAGCTCGTGGCGCATCTGGGACGGCTATCACCTGATTCAGTAGATCGGATACATCGGGTGCATCAGCAGGGGGCTGCACCGGTATTGCCGGATGCAGTTGAGGGTCTGGCGTTGTATGCATTGCGTAGCGCTGCTCCGGTCCTCTCACGCTGGATACGCGAACCGGAGTTCGCGCAGGCATCTCCGAAAAAGCTACCAGCTGGCTCACTTTGAAAAAGCTTTCCATTGCCTCCCAGAGGAAATCCTCGGACTTTTCAGCCAGCTCGTTCGTTGTCTGCCCTCTACTGATTTGCCCCACCATATCGATGCCTGTGCGTAAATGAAAGTCTCCCAGACCCAGCTCGCTTTTCATCTCCTCCAGGTGTGTCACTACCGACTGCGGAGGAGGCGTTTTTGCCGTACCCAGTGCAAGCTCGTATTTCGCCAGAAGCCCCGCGGCCCACTCGCGCATCTCTTGCGCGGCGCCGATCATCCCTTGTAAATGAGGTAGTGGGAGGCGTTGGTTCGCATACTTGATGCGCGGCCCAAGTTGCAGTGGCAGGAAGTAGGTAGTGGAGACGTAGCGCGGATTCGTTGAAGCTTTTATGGCCTCCTCGAGGTATGGCTCGATATGTTCGCTGAGCGCTAATGCTTGGTCGTAGGTTACCCTGGGCAGATAACCCGCGCTCGCAGGGTCGGCGGCAGCATCGGCTTTCAAAAGCTCCTGCACAAACACGACGTTTGTACGGCAAGCACGCACGAAGGCGAGCGCATACCCCATTTTGGCGTAAGCATCCCAGGGAGTCATTCCTTGTAGCATAAGGTTATCCACGTTATCATCGATCTGCTGCCAGATCTCTTCGAGCTGGCTTGCGAGCGCAAATACCCTTGTATCGTGGCGTCGCTCACTTCGCCGTGTATCCCGCTCGCCACAAACCTCGAGAACCAGCGACTCTTATCCGCTCTGTTCCCTGTCATTCTTCACCTCGTCTATTGCTCATTCAAATGATGAGGATTACACACATAAACGG
>VBHV01000240.1:0-7456 GCA_005881995.1 Chloroflexota bacterium
AACATCAGTCGTGTTGAGACATCACACGGTTGGTGGGGAAATTGCTGCACAGGGGATCACAGCACGCACAACACAGGATCAGTTCCATTGCTGTCTCCTTGGGGTCCACCACCGATCACGGCCAATTCGACCGCAATCGAGTGGTATTTGTTTAACCAGATCAACCACGATCGGGCGGTCCGTGGTCTGTATCTCTATAACTGGAACCCTACATTAGCCAATGGTGCGCGTCTCCATAGTTGGAATATGGCCAATTGCGGGTTCAGTCACTTCTGCCCCGATGGGGATTACCACTTTGGATGCATGCGTATCACGTATGAATTCCCTCACAACAATGATTGTGGCGAGTGCATCTCTGCTACATTGAGTAATGGGACACTCGCGAACGAAGAATGGGCTATCGGGTCGATTCAAAAAGGCATGGTGAACGAGCCAGACAATCCAAATAGCTGGCATCGTATTCACCTCACTTCCCAAACGCTCCACAGTGTAGGAGTGGGTGTGTATGTCTCACCAGGTGGTTGGGTCTACGCCACCGAAGATATGGTGAGTTGACGTGCTCAGAGAAGAAACAGCATCGACTCATGATGGAACCCAATGCCCAGGAAGACCGCCTCAAATGGCGGAAGGATGTCAATTACCGCCGATGATCGCTCAGCGGTGATATCCGAGGTAGGTGGCATAATAGATTCACAGTCTTAGTTGCTCCTCCAAGAGCCACCTATTTGACGAATGTCTCTTTAGAAAGGAAGTTCCAGTTGGGCGGATTGCGCATTCAGCATCAGAACATCCGCCCGTCGAAACAGGCTGTGGGAATCGTGCGCATTCCCACACGCCGCTTTTATCAGATTTTATACTTCTGATCGTTCTCTATGTCCGGCTATGGCGCTGTAGAGCTTGAGCAGAATGGGCAGCAGGACCAGCCCGCAAATGAGCTCGATCAGGGTAAAAAGCAGGAAATTCAGTGCCGCGCTTTGAACATTTACTGAATAGACCCAGATACTACTGCAATCGGCGAAGCCTTCGCCAACGATTACTCCAAGCACGGCGAAGAGTACTGCGGTTGCAACGGCTCTAAACCTATCGTAATGTGCCCTTGTTCTAAGCAGGGCAAAACCGGCAATCAGGCCGGTTAAACCAAGCCCCAGGCCATTGCTCCATAATCCGGGACTTCCACTGAGCGAATGGCCGAGCAAATAGCCTCCCATGCCGGTAAAGAAGCCTGCGAATGGACCAAAAACGGCCCCGAAAAAGAGCGGAACTATGATGGAGAGTCCGAAGAGGGCGTAACTAGCAAATTCCTTGTTATGGAAAAATAGGGTGCTGATATAGAAGTAGACGCCGCCATAGATGACGATACCGATGATTGATGCCATGAGTTGACGCGCTGTGCTTGTTCCGGATCTGCCGGGGGCGCGAGGTATGGCTCTCTCTTGAGGTGGTCTTACACTCGACCTCTTAGAAGCCGGGCGTTCTTTCTGGGTTGCTGTTTCCATCACCAATTGTTGTGGCGCCGTACTAGTTTGTGAAGTATTTGCAAGCGCAGGCGAAGGGAGAACCAGTGCTGGTCTAGTAGGAGGATATGAGGGTGACGAAACGGGATATAGCCCTCGCGTGGGTTCCTGTTGTCCTTGCTGACCCTGTTGGGATCGGTTAGCCTGCTCCAAAGCATTCGCGAACGCCTGTACGCTGGCAAAGCGCTCGTGCGGATCTTTGGCAAGCGCCATCATCACTGCTGCCTCGACATCTGGTGAGATATCGGGGTTCCTGGCGTGCAGTGAAGGAGGGGGAGCGCTCATCTGTTGGGCAATAAGCTCGGTTAAAGATCCTGAAAATGGACGCTGCCCGCTCAACCATTCATAGACGACAATGCCAAGCGCGTATTGATCGCTGGCTGGGCGCGGTTTACCATCGATTTGTTCAGGCGCCATATAGGCAATGGTGCCCACTGTATCCTGCGTGCTCTGTGAATTTGAACTTTGGGCAACCAGGGCCGTCCCAAAATCGCTTAGTAAGATTTCACCTTGCCTTCCAATTAACATATTGCCAGGCTTTACATCACGATGGATAAAATTGTGATCATGGGCATATTGTAGCGCTAAAGCTACCTGCTTGACGTATTCTACAATCGTTGCCAGGGGCAAACGAGTGCCATTGGGATGGCGCTCGCGCAGGGTTCCCTGCGGGGCATAGTCCATGACCAGAAACGGGAGACCGTTCTGCACACCGAAATCCAGAACGCGAATGATATGTGGGTGTACCAGGTGGGCGATGGTGCGCGCTTCATGCAGGAAGTGATCTTTTTCATCATCTTCAAGCTGCATTTGGAGTACTTTGATAGCTGCCTGTGTTTTTAGATAGATGTGTTCACCAAGGTAGACATTAGAAAACCCACCTCGTCCCAGTAGTCGAACGAGATAATAATTGCCTAGTTGTTGCCCTACACTGTCGTACATACTGAAATCACTTCCTGGATTTGCTCTCTTCGGACTTGTAGATGCGTAGAATAAGTCTGGGACAATCGATGAGTAAATCGAATCAGGTACTCTTTATGTACACGAATGAAGAGCCTGAATTGGGACTATCAAGAGGAAGTGAGGTATATGCGACTAGGCGCGTCCTTTGCTCCAGACGATCGCATCGCCGATAAACAGCAACAACGGCAGCATCACCAGCGCGAAGAGCAAATTCGGCAAGGTAGTATCGAGGAATGCCATCGTGGCCTCTGTCGCCCTATAATACGGGGAGTGATACACCAGCACCGCGCTATACACTACGATAGCAATACCGAGAGCAACTCCGGCAGCAGTGATAACACCAACGGTAGCCAGCGACTCGAAGTTATTGTAACGCCGACGGGTAAGAATCTGCGTCAAGCCCGCAACCAGGCCGATCATGCCATTAGCAAGGTAGCCAGTAAAGCCATTCCACCCGATCAGATCCCGGAAGTTAATCAACGCGCTGCCATAAAAGAGGTAGCCGTTACCCCAACTGAGGTCGTGCAGCCATAGGTTAGCAACATAGTCGCCCAGCAGGAAGCCAAATCCCCCGGTAATCAGACCAACCCAGGGACCATAAATTACCCCAAAGAGCAGCGGAATCAGCAGCGCAGGCAGGAACACATCCAGCGTCCCCGTTGGAACGAGGATGATGAGGTTGACATGACTCAAGAGGCCGTACAGGATTATGCCCAGGATGGCGGCGACTACCTGGGGTAAGCCGACAAACCAGATGCTTACCGGCTCGGGGTTCCGGCTGTTGTCGACGGGACTACTCTGCTGGCTCGGCGCTCTTCTCTGCATGGTTTAGCCCTTTCACCTCGTTTTTCACGTTCTCACATGTTACCACATTTTCACCTGATTTCAACAGCTTAACTGTCAAATCAACTGTCATTTTGAGAGGGGCTGAAGTGGCCTGGTGACAGCTTCAGCCCCTTTTATACAGGGTATCCTTGCTCACTTTGGCTGGAGATTGTGGGATACTTCAGGGTGAATTAACGGATACAGGTTAATGGTCCAGCCGATGCCAAATGCCTGCGGCACCAGGATCTGCGAAGTATTTTTATTCCAGAACGTGGCACGTAGGCGTTCAGTCGTTGGCGGTCGAAAGTCATAGGGGATCCTGCCCGCGATCCGGCCATGCCAGGTGCGTTCTTCAGGTGGCAGGCGCAGTTGCTCACGAAGAGCTAACCCAACAAGTAATGTGAGCACCAGGCTCCACATAATATTCTTGGGCTTGAAGATCTTTTTGCGTCGCATAGTTTCCTTCTCCTTCATTGTAAAGAATAGCACAGTTCTCGTGTGCTCTGCTGCACGCCTCTTATCAGCTGTGAGGGAGTTGTCAATCGTCCACACAACATTAAGATAGGCCCATCATAGCAGAGTTGCAATTGCCCTGCTACGGCAAATGGCCAGGTAACCCGCCGGGCGAAATTTGCAACGGTTGGATAGTACTTTCATGGGAGGGGAATAGCTGTCACCTGTAAGCATAAGTGAGGCATGCTATACTCTCATGAAAAGTTCTAGAGAGACAAAGGTCAATTTGTTCTTATGTGGCTACACAGATTCAACTATGATAGATTGCCTCTTTTGTGTAAATGCTCAGGCGTCGTCCTGCTCATGCTTTCTATGGTGTTGATCGTTTCCTGCGGCAGCGATACCAGCCAGAATGCTCCTGGCACACCAATTGCCACCATCACCATTCGTTTTGGTCAATTCAGCGGTTCCCCCACACCGGATCTGAACGGCTTTTATTGCGGAGGGTGGGCCACCAATACGACCCCGCACTATAGTATGAATGGCATCGAGTATGTCTATGGCAAATTCACCCAGACCGTCCAGGGCAACCCCGTCGGCGTCAACAACGCGGCCGCGGTAGCCACGATCCTTTGGCCCGATGGCAGCACCCAGGTTGAGAACGCCACCACGGGTTCCGATGGCATCGCGGTGTTCGCCATCCCCCTCAGGCCCAGCGCGATCAATCACCTGGTTCAAATCCAGATCACCTTTAGCAGTGGGTCTCAAACCTGTACCATTCCCTCGGCGGCTTTCTTCACGGCGGTTGTGGCTTCGCCATCACCGAGTACTACCTCAACTCCATCGGTGACGCCAACACCTTGCCATCGAAAGAAATGCATGACTCCAACGCCCTAAGGCACATTTCGGGGAAGAGGGTCAACAGGAAGTTTGAATTATGGAGCTCAAAAGCCAGGAATACCCTGAACGTGCAACACGTGTAGGAAGCCGCTGCCGTAGTAATTGCCGAGGATGTTGAGGAGTGTGATGGCAAAGAAACCAGTAATACTCAAGGTAATAATGACGCGATCAATGGGTCTTGCGTGTAATTCGGTAATCCATGTGCGTTTCCCCACACCAAAACAGCGCAGTTCCATTGCACTGATGATATCCTCCGCGCCAACAATCGAGCCGATCACTACGGGCACAATCATGGGAGCCAGGCGAGCAATCTTAGCGAATGTTCCACCTCGCAGCTTATCAATCTCGAAGCCGCGAGCGCGCTGGGCATCGAGTGTTGTGCCGAAATCGCGTGCGACGCTTGGCAAGAAGCGAAATGAGAGATCAACGGCGTAGGCGAACTTATCTGGCAAGCCCATACCTTTAAAAGCTATCCCTATATCACCTGGATTAGTGGTGTAAGGTATGGCGACAGCAAGCAGAGCAATACTGAAATTGCGCAGGCCTTGTGTGATCATGAAGGTGACGCTCTCAACACTGATGAGTAATGGGGCAGGGCCGATAAAAGGAGGCTGCCGCTTGAGACCCAGAAATGGCAAGTTGTAGAGGACATGTTGATGAGCAGGAAGATCTACACCCTGAACGACGGCACCACCTGAAAGGAAATAGTTGACGAAAATAATCATAACATTGAGCGCGATGATGAGATACCATGCGCGCCTTGTTTCTCTCCATTTAAGGTGAGCCTGGCTATAGTAATAGGATGCGCCGATAAAGCCTGCTAGAATAACCCAGAAGTTTGATGTCTGTGCTACTGCGAAGCCATAAGCAAACAGCAAAACAAACTTGGCACGAGTATCCAGGCGGTGAATAGGCGAATCACGCTTGATATAAGGGAAGTTGATGAGCATAAAATGTCTCTCGCGATCGTCATGAACTGCTCCGGCGAGGAGCACCATGTTAATGCGGCCTCGCCAGAGCAGGTTCCACTTACAATGCTAACCACGTCCCATGCGTCTCGTCGCCGCATTGTAGGCTACGAGCAGGATAGGGAGCAGGATGACGCCGTTCACAAGATCAGAAACCGTTGCAGGGACAAAGTTCCCAGTTGCGGCTGCCACATCGTACTTTGAAACCCAGATGTCGCTATAGGCAGCGAAGCCTATCCCAACAAGTATTCCAACGATACCGAAAATCTCTGCTGGAAGGATATTGGCTACCTTGTTGTAGCGTCCCCAGGTTATGTACATAGCAAGGCCAGCTACGAAACCTATCAGAGCATTACCCAGGTCCCAGTTCCAGTAAACGCCGTAGCCGGAGATGTAGTCGCCTAAGAAGTTGCCGATTCCTCCTGTGAAGAGGCCGACCAGGGGGCCAAAGACAGCCCCGAAGAATAAAGGAATGACTATAGCCGGACGAAACGAAACATTGCTAGTAGCAGGTAACTGCAAGACGTTGGTGAGGTAACTCAAGCCGCCGTACAGCGCGGCTCCCAGCGCCATAAACACGACCTGGCGAACGCCAATGCCCCAGATTCTTGAGGCGGAACGTTCTTCATGCCTTGTTACTGCCATGTGTTGAAATCCTTTCTGTGAGTGAACAGATGTAGGGATGAACGAACGAGTAAGGTAGATTTGTGTGCTAAACACCTCCTTTCGTCGCATCTTGTCTATGCGACAGCGTTCTGTTCGGCAAGTAAGTAGTGCAGCAAAGAGGTAGGGCGCAGGTTGCACTCCTCCAACCTTGTTGGATCGGCGAGTACCTGCAATGGCGGTCCATCTCCTACCAGGTTGCCTTCTTTCAAGAGTAAGACTCGCTGCGTGAAGCGCAGGGCAAGATCGAGATCATGCGTGATGATCAGCAGGGCATCGAGTTCAGGCAGACTGCGCAAGTATTCCATAAAGGAAATGTAGGAACGATAATCCTGCCCCGCTGTGGGCTCATCGAGCAGCAAGATTTTGCCTTGCATCGACAGCACCGAGGCGATAGCCACGCGCTTCTGCTGCCCAAAGCTCAACGAAAAAGGCGAACGTTTATCAAATGGCGCGATATTCAATGCCTCTTCCGCCTGCTCTACGGCAGCTTTTATGCGTTCAGGGGCGAAGCGCAGGTTTTCTGGCCCAAAACTGATCTCTTTGCGTACCGAGGGCGCGAATAACATGGCGCTGGGACTCTGAAAGACGTACCCGATACGCGAAGCCAGCTGTGCCACGCTCAAATTGCGTGTGTCTTCTCCAAAAAGACGTACGGTGCCTTTGGTGGGGCGCAGCAAACCCAGCGCCTGTTTGACCAGCGTTGTCTTGCCGGAACCGTTGGGCCCAAGCAGCGCGACGGTCTCTCCCCGGTATAACTGGCAGGATATGCCGTGCAGAATTTCTTCCGAGAATGACCCGTAGCGGTAATGCACGTTCACAAATGTCAGAATTGGCTCATGTGTGGCTGCATGCTGTTTTTGCGCGGTCATGATGGGTTGTACCAGCAGCGTTTTTGCATGGGCAGGATCGTTGAGCGTGCGCAGGGTAGACTGGATGGGCAGCTTGACCTGGGTGGGATCGGCAATGGTGAGAAATTCCTCTCTGTCGCCAAAGAAGACCTGGCATCCATCACGCATGAGCAAGACCTTATCTGGTTGGAGGCGCAGCGCCTCCTCGACGCGGTGCTCGACGATAATCACGGTGCTGCCTTTTGCCAGTAAGCCGGTGATAAGTTCCTCTAATTCGTCTACCGCTCGTGAGTCCAGGTTCGCGAACGGCTCATCGAAC
>VBHV01000240.1:7708-15116 GCA_005881995.1 Chloroflexota bacterium
CATTCAGGCATTTCAGCAGCGTGCTTTTGCCACAGCCGCTGGGACCGGCAATCAGCATCAATTTGCCAGCGTCCAGGGAAAAGGAAATAGCTTCAATCGCGTGTTGTTGTGAGAGCAGTTCTGCTGGCTGCGTTTGAGGTTCATCGTCAAGAGAACGGTAGCGGAAACTGAGCTTATCCACGTAAACCGCAGGTACGGTCGGCGTTGCTTCAGGTGTATTGTTGGGTTCTATAGCCATAGATACTGATGTACCTTCCGCGCCCAGCAATGTGCAGTAAAAATACGGTTGAGTGCTTGTTATGTCTAATTCTAATGGGAGAGGAGAGGATTTGTCAACTTCTGGAGGACTTGTAAGGTATCCTGGACAACCTGCTCCAATGGTGCAAGCGGAACGCATTCTTCCGTCGAATGCTCGTTCATCACGCCGGTAGAGAGCGTGAAGGTTTTGATGCGCGGTCGAAAGGCGCTGGTATCGCTGCCGATAAAGGTCGGGCGTAGCTGCACCTGCGCGCCACGCTGTGCCAGTACTGCGCGATAAAGGGTGAGCAGCGGTTCGTCATCATCCACTGAGTAGCTCGTGCAATGCGGGTCGAAGGTGATGCGCACGCTACCCCCGCGTTCTTGCGCGGCCTGCTCAAACGCGCTTTGTAAGGCCTGCAAGTAGCGTTCTCGCACCTGCGGCGGCTCAAAGCTGCGAAGTTCGCCCTCGATATGCGCCGAGGCTGGAACGGCATTGCGTGCGCTTCCGGCGTGGATGCGACTGACGAGGATGCGCGTCTGGTCATCCGCAAACGAGCCATGCGGGTAGGGCGCTTCGCGCATAATCTCGATAGCGTTGACCGTCTGCGACAGGTCTTTGCCTGGATGCCCGGTTCGTCCCGTAATCTCCACGTCAAAGGCGATATAGGTTGCACCTTTAGAAACAACTATACCGGCCTCGAATGCATTGTCGAAAACGATGCCGTCGCTGATGTGCCAGGGGGTCGGATCGAAGGCGCTTGCTCCACCTAATCCCACCTCTTCCTGTACCGTAAAAACGGCGACAATGGGCGGATGTGGCAAGCGCTGCTGTGCAATCTGCGCCAGGGCTTCAAGGATGATCGCGATACCAGCCGCGTCGTCCGCGCCAAGATTGGTGCTGCCGTCGCTATACAATATGCCATCGCGTAAGACCGGCTGATGACCAAGACCCGGTGGCACGCGATCCATGTGCGCATTCAGCATCAATGGTTTTCCCTCGCCGGGAAGTGTCCCAATCAAATTACCAACCGCGTCAATCTGTGTGGCAAGTCCCAGACCAGCGAGTTTTTGTTCCAGGTATGAACGAACATGCTCTTCATGCCCTGATGTGCTGGGGATGCCAACGAGTTCGATAAGTGTCTGTGTCAGTTGATCGAGCGACATTGTATCAGCTCCTCTTTTTTATGCGTTTTCCTATTTCCAATAATTATAGCAGTCCAGGGTTTGCCAGGGCGACCATCGCTGGGAATCTCTGGTTTGCTACTTGCTGGTGATTCCTGTATAATTCGTGTTAATAGAAACAATCGCTTCAGCCCTTTCTGCACTCTACAAGCGAGCGGGCAATGTCTCGCAGACTTCAAAATCATACTGGGACAGGGGGAAATACGTGCATGGCTCGTAATTCCATTGAGTTGATGGGAACACCCGACGGCTTATTTTACTGGATACCTGGCGAAATGGTGGTGGTGGTGCGCCTGCACCGGCATCCGGCGGTTGAGACGCAGAACGCATTGATCGAGCAGATACGAGGTCAATTGAACGCATTGCTGGCGCGTTACGGTATGGCGCTGGAACCATATGGAACGATTGGGCGCTGGGGTGATATACCGGGAGCGACGGCGATGCGCCGCTCATTTATTTTTGGTCTACACCGGCAGCAGCCGCTCCTTGCCATCTTTTTCCAGGTGCGCCAGGCGAGCCTGGTAGCGCAAGACCCCATGCCGATGGCACTTTCCTATATTCAGACCCATCTTGAGCAATTGGCCCAGGCGGGCTTATTTATCGTCTCGGCTATGCCAAACTGGTTGGTTGCAGCCGCCCCACTTCTTTATGGAAGCGGTGGGCCTGCTGCACCTCCAATGCCAGCGCCAGAGCCGGACCCATCGGCGCTCAGTGGCACACCGCAGGGGTGGCGCGTCGCATTTGCCGATCCAGGCTTACCGCTCGATCCCAATGGTGCGGAGGATGTGGTGGTGGCTGTACTCGATACCGCACATCATCCGGACCGCATACGCGCCGCCGTCACCCGCCCTGAACTGAAACGCAACTGGTTATTGCAACAACTTGTTGCCGATTTACGCGGTGGCAGCGGATCCTTTGAGGTCGAGTATGACCGCTACCCCATCATCGGCGATGCATGTACCGGCCAGGATGTCTATGGTGAGCCGCGTTATTATTTTATGCCCGATCACGGCCTATTCGTGGCAGGGCTTATCCGCGATATTGCTTCTCGCGCCCGTATACGGCTCATTCGTATCCTCAACGACTTTGGCGGAGGTGATCTGTATAACCTCTTTGCAGCATTAACGGACCTGGAGCAGGAGGTCGTTTCAGGTTCTATTCGCCGTCTCGTCATCAATCTGAGCCTGGTTGTCATGCCCGATATACGGCGCCTGCCCTATGTCTGGTTCGATTCCCGACAATGGCCCAGCACGCAGCTATGGGGCGCGATACGTGTCCTGGCGCATATCGAGGAAGGTCTGCGCCTGCTCTTTGAAAGCCTGCATGCGCAGGGCATACTGATCGTAGCGGCGGCAGGCAATGATTCCCTGGCTGTGAGAGAACAGGGCCAGAGGCTCCGCGCGCCCCGTGCGCCGGCTCGTTACGAAACGACCTTGAGCGTCACATCAGTCAACAGCCGCCGCACGGCCTCGCAATTTGCCAACATTGCTTGTATGCCGCCCTTAAATGCAGGCATAGCAACCTTTGGCGGCGACGTTTTTGGATTGACGGATGCCAATGGGTTACCCGACGCGGTACGCGGCCTGTATATCTCCCCCAGCTTTCCCAACGGAGAACAGAATACATCCGGTTGGGCCGATTGGCGCGGCACCTCCTTCTCAACTGCGATCATCAGCGCTCTCGGCGCGCATCTTGTGGCCCAGAGCTGGTCTGCTCCCCAGGCCATCACCCGCATCGCTGCGGGCAGAGAACGACGCACAGATAAACTGTTCGGGTCCAGTCCAGATATTCCTGACCTGCTGGCGAATGTAATTCGGGTACAGCAGAGGTTCAGATTATGAAAGGGTAGGCGCATTATGGCAAGACAACTTCTCTATTTGCCGGTGGTATTGATTATAATCACCATCATAATTATCCTGTACGCACTTATCGCGAGAAGTGCCGAGGTCTATCGGACGACAAAGCAGCTTTTGATAGTTGTGTTTATTTCTTTGGGAGCATCATACGTACTGAGCGCAGTTCTCTTGCTGTTTCTCAGGCTCGATTACATCCTGGTGATTATGATCGCAACACTCATGACTTTCATTATAGGTCATTTTGGTAGTACAGAGTCCGATGTATCAGATGTATCAGTTGTGTCCGATGTATCAGTTGTATCAGTTGTATCCACTGATGAGGATGATGAGGCCAGGGAAGAAGCTGATGAGGTGCCAAACCCAGATCTGGGACACATCAGCGCGCCTTGACGCTTCACTTAACGACTTTATTGCGCCTGAGCCTCAGATCAAACTTATACTTTAAATATCCCAATTCCCATCGTCTTAGCTAATGTGATACGAAAATGATCTCGCTATATAATCCGTCCAAAAGCTCTATGAGGTGTGAAATGCATAAACATAAGCAAGAACAATTACATGGCAAAAGGCAAGCTCTCAACGTCATCAGTATAGGTCAGATTATTCTCATAGCTGGTTTCGTGCTTCAGATTGCAGGAAAGTTTATAGGAGTTCACTGGAATTCCATCGTGGGAACAGCCCTGGTGATGTGCGGTATCATCGCTATGCTTATAGCCTGCGCTGTGCTTGCTGCTCTGCTAAAAAAAGCATTGGATGACTACTTCGGCCTGGATTATTAAACTCCTTTGATCGTTGCCTTGACGCTTCACTTTGTATAGCGTATAATACTGGCAAGTGGAAACGTGAAAAACGTCCGATAGAGATAGTATACTATCTCTGTAATACTTTGGGGCTGATCCTTTAGTCCTTTTGAAAGAGGCAAAACACATGATTGAGCAAACTCCGCAAACTACAGTTGAGACAAGCATCGTCAGCATGACGCCTGCCGCAGCCGACAAAGTGCGTGAATTGCTAACTCAGGAAAACGATCCCAGTCTTGCGCTGCGTATCTTCGTCGCGGGCGGCGGTTGCTCGGGTCTGCAGTATGGTATGACCCTTGACGAGGAGCAGGACGGCGATACCGTCATCGCGCAGGGGGACTTCAGAATGCTGGTGGATGAGATGAGCATTGGTTATATCAGCGGCAGCGAAGTGGACTATGTAGATAGTCTGATGGGAGCTGGCTTTACCGTGAATAATCCCAATGCTGTTTCTAGCTGTGGTTGCGGCCATTCCTTCAAAACTGCCAGTGGCGGCGGTGATGCGCGAAGCTGCGGCTGCGGACACTAATTCCATAAAAATCGTGTCGAGTTAATGCATGCCTGAGAAAAAAGAGGCCTTTCCGACGTATATATTGCTTGGAAGGCCTCTTTGTCTTGTCCGTTGTTCTATGAAAAAGGAGCATGAATGAGCAGACGCATCGCCCATCGCCCACGTTACCATCACATGCGGCATCTCCCGCACCCCCCGCTTCGCTCTCACAAAGAATTTCTTCGCAACCGTTGGACCTATCGCAGACAGACGATCACCTATCAGAAACGCATTCCTGGTCAAAGCCTTTTGCTGATTCCCTGGGGTTACCGGCTCCTACGCAATGCTGTGGGCGGCTAATAAAACTGAACTATGTTCTTCTGGCGTATTGCCTGGAATTGCGCGCTAACTACCTGCATCTTGCAAGCGATTCAACAAAATGAGGGAACGGCTCTCTTGCAAGAACCGTCCCGTTCGCTTACGAGTGATGTGTCATACATGTATCTGGTGTTCTTCAGGAGAACACCATGTTTACCTCTGGAATGGGTCAAGGCCAGTCATCACAGCATGATGAAGGTCACCCCCGGTCCCGGAGCAAATTGTACATAGGTAACCCGCCAGGGAGAACGCCCCCAGCTCATGTTGCTAGCAATGACATGCCCATTCTTGAGTATGCGCTCCACGACTGCTACATGGCCCATCCTAGAGGCACCTTGAACCCAGGGTTGGAGTATAACAATGGCGCCCGGAAGGGGCCTGGATGAGATACGCCAGTGGAATTGATAAGCGCGAGCGACCCACTGCCAGGCGTTCGCCTGGGTTCTCCAGGGGACAAAGACTCCATGGAGCTGGAAATAGCGCTGATCGGCCCACCAGGTGCAGGCTCCGTAAGGGAAGACGTTGCGCGATCCTACAGGGGGAGCAGGCCGCCTGGGAGCCTGAGGGATCGGGATGGAGCCATGTGTCCCCACCCCCGCGATGCAGATAATCTGCCCGCGATAGATAAGATTAGGGTTGGCGAGGCGATTTTCGGAGGCCAGACTCCTCCAATTAACTCTATAACGCGATGCGATCTTGCTTAACGTATCTCCGTGTACCACAACGTATGGTATAGCGCCACGCGGACAAAAGCTTTGCGCTTCTGACTTTCCGCCTGTAAAGGCTAAGCTTGCTCCTAGAACGAGCAGGGTCAGCATCACACCAATGCAGCGCCGTGTGACTTTCATGAGTATATATCGCTGGAAGTTCTCTGCTCCCCACCTTCGAAGTGGCAGACAAAAGTTCTTCCAGGCTTGTTGGTCAATTTGCAATATTACCTTCCTTTGCTAAACACCTTGCAACCTCTCACGATTGCAGCACCCGCAAGCTTTTTTCTGCTACCACGCAGTTTATGAGATCTCATAAAGTGTCTCCATACAAAAGCGTGAATAGATAGTAGCGCCTGTTATGGCGCTCTTACCCACTATACACTGTGAGACAAAATATGCCCTTGCTTGCTAACTCTTGCAAGTCGCGAGGAAGCGCACCCTGATGGGCGCAATGCAGCTTACCCCTACAAGTCAACCCGGTGCTTGTAGGCTTTGGGGCCTTGCTTTCGTGCAGTGGTATGATGGAAACAAAGATTTAACGCTCAGAATCAGAAGGGGAGGTATATTCACTCAGCATGCGCTTCACCAACTCCGGCATATCGCTGGTGAATTTGGAATTTGCCACAATGCGCTGCGCGCCAGCCTCGATAGCCCTGGCGCGTGCCTCTAGATCCATATGGGAGCCGAAAGCCAGAACCGCATAGCCACTGGCTCGTGCCTGGCGAATGGCGGCTTCCCAGTCAACACCTGTCGTGGCTGTATTCACAATAACCAGCGCCGGTTTCTCTTCCCCGGCAGCGGTCAAGCCCTGCTCGAAAGCTGCGAGCGTGCGAACTGTTTTGACCTCCATATCATGATGCCGTAGGGTATCGCGCATCTTCACAGAAAAGAAGAGGTCTCTCTCCAACGCGAGTATATGTGTAGTCACAACATCTCCAACCTAATCGTCTGGCGGCTCGAGCACCGGTCGGCGGAACAGATCGCCCAATTCCTGGTTAATCACATCCAGGTTGGTGTAAAGCTCCGGGGATAGCACGTGATGTGTGCCGTTACAGTACGGCTTCTCGCACTTTTTCATATGGCTGGTCTCAAACAGCAAATTCCCGTTTTCAACGCTCAACCAGATATGCTTGCGTGAATACCCATCTCCCCATTTGAGGAGAAGCCCATCGCGGTATTCATCGAACCGCCCCTGACCGTAAAGGTAATCACGATTGAACATAAAGAGAATGGCGCGCACTCGACTATCCTCTATCACCTTCTCCGCCTCAGGTGACATCTGGGTGGTAGCCTCCTGCGCCAGGTCTTCCGCGGGAATATATAGTTCACGAGAAGAGTGCGACTCCTCGCGGATCATTTGCTGTATCATCTCTCCCTCGATATCAGAGAGGCCGTGGCTTTGTCCTAAAATAGGAGACTTCTTCGGTTTCTGGTTGCCACGCTTGTCGTTATCGACCATCTTGCTGCTCCTTGCTAGCGAATAGGATAGTTTCCCTTTCCTACTGTACCACGCGGAATGGAATAATTGCTATAGCCCTTAACTGTCTAAAAGAAAATCGATAGTTAACAAGGAGCTTGTGTCATGTCAACCGAAGCAAACAAGGCGCTCATCCCTCGTGGGGTTGAGGAACTCAACGAAGGACTCCCTTAAATACAGAGAAGATGCGTTGGGCATGTCGTCCTCAGCGAGACGCCACTGGCATCTTCTCCTTTAAACTGCCGCAGGGCAGGCGGCAAGAAAACCACGCTTTA
>VBHV01000434.1 GCA_005881995.1 Chloroflexota bacterium
TGGAAAGAGAAACCCGGGATTACTGCGCAACAGCAAGCAGGAATCCTGGCAGCTTTTGTTCCTGAAAACAGGCAGGTGTTGCCCTTCTTTTTCGTCTGAAACTGTCAAATGAACTGTCACTTGAGGAACTGACACAGAGGGAGTAGGGATACATCAAGGTTGGAAGCGCATTCAGGGGCACGGTCCTTTTCAGGATGCGCGAACATGAAATTCCACATCCCCAACCGTATGCCCTCCCTGCTGCTCAACTCCGCCGCCACATGCAAAGCGCAACACCGCATCACGTACATCCGGCCCCTGCGGCCCACCCGGACGCCCCATATACAACAATTGACAGGCATCGCCATTAGTCAAAGGCAACAAAATATCAAGCGGCAATGCATACCATCGACGAGCAAGATCATCTTCAATCGTAGGGGCGGGGGCAGGGCTGCTGTGGGGTGGGGACGCTTGCGTCGCCCGCCTCGCCCTCCCTTCCTGTTCAAATCTATGGGCGGGAGTGAAGTGAGGCGTACGCTCCCTCACATATTTTCGATGAGAGAGGGTTGGATGAATCGCATAGGCCGGATGCCCACAAGGAGCATCCCTACACAGGTGAAAGCTCCACTCCCCCATTAACATAATCTCGACCCTCCAATGTCTCTACCCTCTCCCTCCTCTCCAACACCCACCCACCCATCACGATTGTTCCTGCGGGCGAACAATCGGCATCTTCGTGGTAATATCCACCTCATCATCACCTGCTTGCAACGTATCATCGTGCGCCTCAGCATCAGCCAGCAATGCGTTATGGTCAACCGCGGCATACGCCATACCCTCAGCTACCTCCGCCTCAGCTTCCGCGTTCATGGCCGCGTTGACCGCCTGTTCTTCAGCGGCTTCAGCATCGGCCAGCAATGCCGAAGCCTGGGTCACCTCGTGTTCCGCGTATCGCAGCGCCGCCTCCGCCTCTTGACCGCTCAATGCCCCATTGCGTATGGCAACACGAATATGTGCCAGCGCCTGTTCCGCCTGTTGCACCAGATACCTCGCCTCGCGTGTCTGCGCGCTGCTAATTTCTGCCATCGCCTCGGCTTTCGCCGCACGTTCGGCCGTGATATGCGCAATGGTCTCGGCGGTAATCGCAGCAACCGCCTCCTCTTCCTCCTCAATATCGACAATCTCTTCAGGTACACGCGACTCTTGAACCGTGCCAGGCATGAGAGTCGTTTCAGGCGCGTCAGATGCAGCCACTTCTTCTCCTGGTATTTCGCTATGCCCGATCGTTCCGGCGCGTTCCGTCGCCAGTCGCACATGCTCTTCAGCAGCTTCTGCCGCGGAACGCGCTTCCTTGACGGGTTGCTCGACTTCCATACTTCCCTCGTCTCCCGGTGCAGATGATGCCGCATTGACAGGTGGCATAGTCGCGAGTCCTCCTAATTGCTGCCGGATGAGTTCGAGGCGACCTGACGCACGCTGCACACGAGATACCCTTTTTTGCAAACGCTCGTCCGCGCGCCGGAAACGCTCTAGCGCTTTATGCTGGGCCTTCTGCGCCTCCTGCAATCGTTCAAGCGTGCGCTGCTCTCGCTTACGCAGTCGCTTCATCTCATCCTGTGTGATAGCTTGTTCCTCTTCCTGAGGCGATGGCATATAGTCGGTCATAGCATCTATCCTCCATCGGGTCGAAGAAATAGAGTAGCTCTACTTCTTACCTTTGGACTTCTTCGCTATAGCATGCCGCAGCACAGCCTGCTTGATCAATGAACTGATTACCCTCAATAACGCTAAAATCAAACTCTTTTTGCATGCTTTGATGATCACTATACATCTTAATTTCGAAATTGCGGAAACTTTCCAGCCAGGTATTCTTCCCAGAACCATCCAATCTCTCTGCCGCAACCAATCTCCTGGGATAAGTGTGTGGAATCAGAAATGAGGGGCTGCCTGTACATTTATCTCAGCCGGCATATAACCTGTCCCTCCTACCTAAGAGAATACCGCAAGAGGTACAAGTTTGCAACGTTACCAGCGCATGCGCTCCTTTAAGCTGATGAAACGCTGATTCCCAATAATCAGGTGATCGACCAGTTCAATATCAAGCTGGCGCCCCGCCTGCACCAGTTGCTCCGTCACCGCGATATCCTC
>VBHV01000435.1 GCA_005881995.1 Chloroflexota bacterium
ATCGTTTAGAAGATGTCGGGTGTGAAATCGTGCGCGTCGCCGTCCCAGAAATGGAGGACGCGCTGGCCATCGGCGCAATCAAAAAGCGCATTTCCATCCCCCTGGTTGCCGATATCCACTATAAACATACCCTGGCCCTCGAAGCCATTCGCCAGGGCGTAGACTGCGTGCGCATCAATCCAGGCAACCTCATCAATGGGCGTCAATCGCTCGAACAGATCGTCGCCGCCTGTAAAGAGCGCGGCATTGCCATGCGCATCGGCGTCAACTCCGGTTCCATCGACGCCCTTGACCAGCGCGGGCAGATGCAGCGCATCCAGGTCAAGCTGCGTGACGATGGCGTCCTGGAACGCAGCGACCCCGCGGAAGCGCGTCGCAGAGAACGCGAACACCTGGCCGAACGCATGGTCAACAAAGCATTGGAGTACATCAGCTGGTGCGAGGCAATGGATTTCCACGAGATCAAAGTCTCGCTGAAATCTTCCACCCCACTCACCGCCGTCGAAGCCTATCGCCGCTTCTCCGAACGTTCAGACTATCCCCTGCACCTCGGCATCACCGAAGCGGGAACGCTCGTCACAGGCGCGGTAAAGTCCTCTGTAGGCCTGGGCCTGCTGCTCGCCAGTGGTATCGGTGACACCATCCGCGTCAGCCTGAGCGCGGAACCAGAGGAAGAGATCCCCGTCGCCTACGAAATCTTGCGTTCGCTCGAACTGCGCAATCGCGGCGTCACCTTCGTCTCCTGCCCATCCTGCGGCCGTGTTGAGATCGATGTCATAAGCGTTGCCAACGAGGTCGAGAAGCGCCTCTCCAAAGTGCAGACTCCCATCCACGTCGCCGTCATGGGCTGCGTCGTCAACGGCCCCGGCGAATCCAAGCACGCCAACATCGGCATCTCGCTGCCCGGCACCTTCGACGACGCCGTCCTCAAAGAAGTGGCGAGCCTGCTTCCGGAACGCGAAGCGAAACTCGTCTATCCCGAAGGCGGCATCCAGGAAACTGCGGGCGTGCACCGCACCCGCGACGAGGGCATCGGTGTGCGTCTGGCCAAATCTTAATATCCATAACAAAAAGAAAAAAGCGGCTTCACAAGAAGTCGCTTTTTTAGTGGGCGATAGAGAACTCGAATCCGTGACCTTTGCGCTAGGGTAGGCGGCCAGCGCGTTACTCTTGCGAGCACGTTTCCAACCGTCCCCCTCCGAACCGGACGGACACCTTTCAGCGTATCCGGCTCTCCAAAGGTGTCGAGTCCTGGGCCGCCCAAACCACCGTAAGTTCTGATCTCTCCATAGACCATTGCTTACGGAGAGGGCAAATCAAAACAACCGCCCATCGTCCAACGCTTCGCGTCGTCGTATGTGCGGCCTGTCTTTCTGCCCTTCTACCCAGTAGGGGAGTTCAAGGGACCTGCCACTGATGACTGTGCTTTTCCCCACTCCGAGGGATAATAGGCCGGGTAGCTCGGCGGCGTAGAGCATGCCGCACAAAACCCGTACCCCTTTGGGAGTGGTTTACACAGTCCATACAACTCCGCGTTTTTCCAGTAACCATCCGCTCCCGGCGAGCAAGCCCAGCGACAGACAGAGGTTCTGGTTATTGGCGCGTTGTCGTGTTCAGTTGTTCAGGTGCTTTTACCGCTTGGTAGCAGTTTTCGTGGGTCATATACGAGGTCTTTCAGAGAAAGGCCGTCGTATTCACCCCGATGGATTTTGTTGTGGCAGGATGCACACACAGGCACTTGCTTTCTGTTCAGGATCGCCATTACCCGCGTGAACCCTTTGGAGTTCCGGCTTGTTAGGCCTTTCCTCACATGTCGTACATGGTGCATCGCAATTCCTTGCATTTCACCGCATATGACACAGGGCCATCCTAGCTTTGATCTCGTTCGTAGACGCACATTCGTACGTACCAAATCTACTTCAGGTGAGTCGGTGAAGGCTCCCCTTCTAGTTGACCAGTCCGTATTTCTGTAGAACGTGATCGTTTTCTCCTGTCCTTTGGCGCGTTTGACCTTGATGCTGATGTCCTTCCCTCGTATAACCTGGGTTATGGGCCGCTGCCGTTTGGCTGCAAGCGTTTTTGCCAGGCTAAACTTCAGAATGTACTGTACGCGATGCATTTCAGCCCAGTTGTCCGTAGGTCTGTAGTATTGTTGCAATCCCCTGTTCACGGAAGAGTACAGCAATATTATTTGATCTTCGTCCAACTGTATCCAGGCTGCCTTGTGCAGCGGTCGGCCCTTTCTGTCACAGAAGCCCTTCTGGTGTAGCCGTTTGATAAGCTTTTCCATCGGAGCTTTCAACACGATCTGCATCCCGGTTGACCTTCGTTTGAAGTTCTTCCCGGAGGCATTCGTTGAAAGCGTTTGCTTCGGTTCCCTGTCGGACCTCCCTAGCCGAATGCGGTAGCCGAGAAACTCGGCTTCCTCCGTTCTGGCCTGGGTGATGCGGGTCTTCTCAACGCTCAGGGTCAGGTTCAGTCTGGACTTTAGAAATTGTCCAATCCGCTCCTTGATTTCCTCAGCTAGTTGATACGGCCCGGTTATTCCAATTAGCCAGTCATCGGCGTAGCGACAGTATTTGACACGTACAAAATTCGGGTCTTGCGGGTCCAGGGACGGCAGTTTTCGCATCTGCACGCCTAATTCCCGATATTCCCTGGTGCCGATCTTTCCGGTCTTCGCCAGGTGTTGTCGCCGTTTCTGTAAACTGCGGTATTCGGGATTTGGCCTGCGTAGCTCACCTTTTTCCAGCTCTTTCTGCACTTGTTCAACGAATTCGTCTAGCTCATGCAGATAGATGTTTGCCAGAATCGGGCTAACTATGCCGCCTTGTGGTGTGCCAGCTAACGAGTCCTTTCTAGCTTCATCGAGGTCTTGATAACCCGCCTTGAGAAACTCTCTGATGATCGATATGAACCGTTCATCTTTGATTTTCTTTCTGAGGATATCGAGCAGTATTTCATGATCGATGTCGTCAAAACAGGCTTTGATGTCGCCTTCCAGGAACCACGACACGCCGGACCACCGGGCCTGGATGTCCTTTAACGCACTGTGGCAGGACTTTGAGCGCCTGAAGCCGTGACTGTTCGCTGAGAAGTAGGCTCCCTGTGGGCTATCATAGATGGCCTCTAGGATCAGCCGTACTACCTCCTGCACGATTTTATCCCT
>VBHV01000241.1:0-3583 GCA_005881995.1 Chloroflexota bacterium
CGGAAAGAGGCACATGCTTGCGATCTCTAAAACCATTGAAGGGCAAAATGGTCTGATGAAGAAAATATATTGACATGGGGAAACGATATGATTGACATTGAGAAGTTACAGGTGTTCACTGAACGTGTGCTTCCCAAAGCATAGATGGGAGTTGTCGGGCATGCCGTAGGGACAAGGTGTAGGGCCGTGGTAGGGTAGGGGCCTTGTGCTTGTCCTGGGTGGATTGCGCTTCCTCTGGGGTATCCAAGGTATTCATTCGTAGGCAATCCAACGGGACGGGGACAAGCACTAGGCCCCCACATCCACCCCACACCACCCATTGTCCCTACAGATTACACGCTGACCTGCATCACGAAGGTACCCCAGTCCGCTATTTGATTGACGGTCTGGCTCGACCTGGGTGGCATGTACTCGGTTGCCAGCCAGACGCTCTTCTCATCGGGAGCAAGGGTAGCCCATGAATAATCGCCCCAGCGGGTCGCGGTCGGATCATAGTGGGTGGTGCCAAATCCGGCGATATGGATGATGCCGAATGAGTTCTGCCCACCGGGCATCACAGTGTACACTGCGCTTGGGAAGTGATTTACGCCAGATAGGCTCAGCACCATCACAGCCGTTCCCGAAGGGCTGACTTGCAGAGCTGGATAGAGCAGGTAGTTCCCTTTCGATACCACGTAGCCCTGGTTGACCATGCTGGTGCTGCTCGTGAGTACACCCGCGTTATTCAAGCTCGGATGTACCTCAAACCAGGCTGCTCCGGCGCGCACCTGCGTATCTCCGGCAATCGTAACGGCGGTATCTAACTCGCCCCATACATTGCCTTTGATAAACTGTGTCTGCTGCATGCGATCATCACCTGCGTCGAGCAGGCTGGTTGTGCCCTTTTGCTGCGCCCCAGGCGGCACGCTGTACGCCTCGGAGTTGATGACGATTTTGGACAGAGTAGGGATACCGCCCGTCGAGACGACCTGGCGATTGGTGATGGCCCAGACGCCAATGCGAGTATCACCGGTTCCGTTCGGATCCAACGAGTTCAAGAAGAACTCGGCTGGCGGTGTACCGTTGTTGATGGCGGGCTGCACGCTGGCCGCAATCGACCCACCGATGTGGAGATTATCAAAATGCACGAAGTGAACCTGACTGGATAGGGAAACCAGGTCGGACTTTGAGATGGCGTAGATTTGCGCGCCGTTGAACTGCGGGCCGGAGATAGAAAATTCGTTGGTGCTGATATACAGATTGAACTGGTCGATGCCCAGCAGGGGCTGATCGCCTAAGCAGGGGCAACCGGGATGCTTGGGAGTACCATTTTTGCCGTTGTCGGTTGCATCGAGACGGAACACCGTCCAGGGCGTGGTCGGATTGCCGGAGTTGTTCACCGCGATGTCGGTGCGCGCGGCCGTTCCGGTGCTGTTGATGAAGAGAATGATCGCGAACCAGGTATTGGTCTTTTTGTCAAAATAGCAACGTGGGTCGCTGGTGAACTGCTTAAATCCGTCATCGTAGAGTTTGTTAACATTGAATGGACCGGCCACGACCGTGCCATCAGCGCGATAGATGGTGAAAGCCGAGTTGACCGGCTCTACTACAAAACCATTGCCAACACATAATCCCTGGTCAGGCGGCTCGAATTGCGCGCCAAAATTGGTTTTCGCGCTATCGCGGCTGCTGACTCCATTGAAGCCCTCGAGCAGTTGCGATGTATTTGATACCTGCGAAGAGGAGCTAACATGCGGGCCATGGCTGGATCCCGCCTGGTGTAAATGGCGCGTACCCTTAGGGTATGTGAAGCCTGGAGTAGTCAAATCATTTGTCATAGTAAGTTTTGTGGGGTCGACAACCGCAAAGGGGGTAAGTGTACCCGTCGTTGCATCCGGTTGCGAGGCGCTAGCAGCATGTGTTGCATATCCTCGTGACACCAGTCCGCTTATCATAAAAGCGCCGACGATAGCGGCAAGGACGAGGAGGGAGACGCCTACCTTGATGCGAGTAGAGAAGCGCATAGAATTGCCTCACTTTCAAATAGTTCTTAAAGCATACCGAGGAAGAGATGCTGGGCAGTAAAAATTTTGCACGATTCATTGGCATTAAGTCTCGTGTTGATGCGAGTATAGCGAGCAAGTAAGGGATTGGGGAAGGTGAACGCAGTTATGATCTGGTTATGAAGTGGTTACGATTTGCGCAAATTGTTGGAGAGAATATAAAGAGCGCATGAGCAGGGCTACCGTTCGATGCGCTCCTTTTTTGCTTGAGGGGATATTACTCTGGTAAACTGGGATTTTTCAGCAGCTTATCCATCGTGGACTTCTTGACCCGGTACGCCTGACGTTTCCCGCGATGTGGCAACGTCACCGCCTCCAACGCGCCGCTCTTGATCCAGCGCCGGACAGTAGTGTCATCGACGCGCAAGCGGCGAGCAACTTCACGCACCGTCAGCAGTTCATCCATCTCTTCTGGCATTTTTTTAACTCCTATACCTTCATAAAGCGAAGCCCCATCAGGAAGCTTTTCAATTGTGATATTACGACGTGACATATGGCACCTTTACATCTTAATAGATGACAAATTCAGGCCTGGTGCGCCAGTTCTACAGCATTGTATTACTGCTCGCTAGTTACTTATACTATACAATTCGGCTACAAATGTACTAAAATAAAGATATTGGTCAGCGAGGACGCGATAAAGTTTGATATGCAGCTTGCCAACGAGACTGCGTCTCTAGCCTACGGCTCAGGCAAGCTGCTAGGTAGTAATCACGTCCCTACAGCTGACACACTCAATCGGTGTCAATACCTTTCCTACCTTCAAGTTTCCCGCCAGGGACATGAAGTAGTATCCTATAATGAAAAAGACTGGAGTATTTTACTAAATAAACGAACAAGCACCCAAAAAAGAGGTATATATTATGTCTACAATCAAACTGATCCTTAGCGATCTCCACCTCGCGGATGGTCATCCCATCCTTGATAGTTTCGGCGAGCAACAACAAGCTGCCCTGGAAGGTTTGCTGCGCGCGGCAGCGCCGGGCGGGCCATTGGGCAATGCTGAGGACGTTGAACTGATTATCAATGGAGATTGTTTCGATTTTCTCGCCATACCCCCATATGTCGCGCATAACACCACAAATCCAGTTATTGCCCTGGAAAAGTGGAAAACCATCCCTCCAATGCACCTTGCGTTTTTTGAGGCGCTGCGGCGTTTTCTACGCCTGCCAGGGCGGCATGTCACGTTTATTACGGGCAATCATGATATAGAACTGGGCTTCGAAGAAATACGAGCAGCAATTCGCGCTGAGATTTGCGGGGAAGACCAATTCGAGCGCATCTGCTTTAGCGAGGCACGCTTCTACCGCCCCTTGCCCGATGTGTACATCGAGCATGGTCACCACTTTGATTTCTGGAATCACGCCGGGGACCTGTGGGATGAAAACGGCTCTCCGCGCTCGCATTCGCCCCAGATACTGACGCTGCCTGTTGGCACGCAGTATTTTCAATGGGCGGCGCATCCCATCAGTGTGCGCTATCCTTACTTTGATTGCTTCGATCCATCAATAGGCAGTGCGCGACAGATCGCGCTGCTCTGC
>VBHV01000241.1:3592-12817 GCA_005881995.1 Chloroflexota bacterium
AAGCGAGGAACGCATACCCGCGAAACTGTTTGCGCAGGCCATGATGGACTTCGCCGCCTTTCAGCAAGACATGATCGCGCGTAAACCCGAATGGCAGCCAGTTGAGGCATTCTTGCGCACCCATCCAACTGGGCAGAGTGATGGGCAGGGCGAGGCATTTGCGGAATTTGTCGAGTTATGCAACGTCCTTACGTTATCCCCGGTGGAGGCAGTTAGAGCAATCCTGGCGCCAAAGGTGTACCCTATGGGGGAAAGCGTGGCTGACGGAATGCAGAATGTGTTGCGCAGTGACCCCACACTTCGCTATGCTATCGCCGGACACACACATATGATGCGTCGTGACCCGGCCAACAATGGTTCACAGGTCTATCTCAATACAGCATCATGGACAAAACGCCAGGCAGTGCCGACCTCGGACGAGATCACACCTGCGTTAGTGGACTGGTTGCGAGAGCCAGGCAACCAGGCGGATCCGCTGCACGATATCACACAGGCAGTCTTCGCGCTGGTACGTGCAGACGATGGTGGCTCCTCAGACGCCTGCCTGTGTGCATGGGAAGGCGGGGAACAAGGCTATTACCGGGTTTTGCCCGAAGGGAAAGAATAGAACGATGATGACAGAAGCACAAACTGCAACAAATAAACGAAAAAAGTTGATGGTGATTGATGGACATGCTATGATCCATCGCGCCTTTCACGCTGTCCCGGAAGACCTGACCACCACCAAGGGCGAGGTGGTGAACGCGACCTTCGGCTTTACCTCGATTCTCATCAAAGGACTGACCGATATCAAACCTGATTATATCGCCATGACCTTTGATCGTCCCACACCGACATTTCGCCATGTCGCTTTTCCTCAATATAAGGCGCATCGTCCGACGTTGCCCGATATTATGCGCCCACAGTTTGGGCGCATTCGCGAGATCGTCGAGGCATTTGGCATTCCTATTTATGAAAAAGATGGGTACGAGGCCGACGACATCATCGGTACGCTCTCCGTCCAGGCAACGCAGCAAGGTGTCGATACGGTCATTCTGACAGGCGATATGGATACCTTACAGCTGGTCAATGAACACGTGCAGGTGCTGGTAGCCAAACGCGGCATCAGCGAGGTAGTTGAATACGACGAGGCGCAAGTGATGACACGCTACAGCCTGCCGCCTGCTAAACTGCCGGATTTCAAGGGGCTCGTGGGCGATACATCCGATAATATTCCCGGCGTACGCGGTATCGGTGAGAAGACCGCCAGCAAGCTGCTGAACGACTATGGCGACCTGGAAGGAGTGCTGGCGCATATCGACGACTTAACTCCGAAAGAACAACGGCTGCTGCACGAGCATACGGACGAGGCGCGCCAGTCGAAAGATCTGGCAACGATCCGGCTGGATGCGCCGGTGCAGCTCGACCTGGAAGCCAGCCGTGTCGGCCAGGTCAGGCGAGAGCAGGCCGTCGAGCTGTTCCGCGAACTGGAATTTCGCACGCTGGTGGACAAGATACCCGGCAATACAAGCAGCACGGGCAGCGCGCCACAGGTGACTGCAGAGAAGAAGAAACCAGAGCCGGTGCCGGCGCAGGAAGAAGACCTGCTGGAAGCCCCGCCTGTTGGCGTCGTCTCGATCATGACCCCGCCAGCGCCGCCCTCTGCTGCCTCGATTAGCATGCCTCAAACGCACGCGGCACATACAGAAGAGCAGCGCGCACCCGTAAGCGTGGCAACCGAGACCGGGGAAGAGTTCATGCAGCCCAGTCTCTTCGGAGCCTTAGAGCCGGTCGCCGAACCTGTGCGCAAGCTGCGCCTGCCATCGATTGCCCAGGACAGCAGACCAGAAGAAGTAGACCTGCTGTTCATGGATCCGAAAGATGCGATGAAAACCAATACGCTGATCGTCAACAGCGAGGAAGCGTTACAGGTGCTGGTGAAAAGTATGCGCGATGCAGGCACGTTCGCGCTAGACACCGAGTCGACCTCTGAAGACCCCTGGCACGCGGAGCTGGTGGGCATTTCTGTTTCAATGGCTCCAGGTGAAGCTTATTATATTCCGGTTGGACACATCCAGACACTCGATGGCCAGGAGGCCGGAAAGCAGTTGCCGCTGGCATTAGTACTGGAAAAACTGAAACCTGTCCTGGAAGATGCCACCATCCACAAATATATGCACAACGCCAAGTACGACATGCTTTTGCTGTTACGCAAGGGCATTACTGTACGCGGACTGGCCTTTGATACGATGGTGGGGGCCTATCTGACCGAGCCGGGTCGGCGTGGGCTGGGCTTGAAGGACCAGGTCTTCCAGCGCCTGGGTCATGTGATGACGCCGATAGCGCAATTGATCGGCACGGGCAGCAAGATGATTAGCATGGCGCAGGTACCCGTACGCCTGGCAGCGGATTACGCCGGAGCCGATGCCGATATGACGCTGCGCCTGGTGAAACCAATTCGCGAGGAGCTGCGCCGCCATAGCCTGCTCGACCTGTTCTATAACATCGAAATGCCATTGCTACCGGTGCTGATGCAGATGGAGATCCACGGCGTAGCCCTCGATGCCGACTTCCTGCGCGATTTGAATGAGAGGTTGGGTGAACAGATCGGCGCGCTTGAAAAAGAGATTTATGACTCTGTAGGACACCACTTTAACATCAACTCGACGAAACAACTTGGCGATATCCTCTTTGGCGAACTGAAGCTGCCCGCGGGGAAGAAGAACAAGACGGGTTATTCTGTGAGCGCTGATGTAATTGAGAGCCTGCGCGGCAGGCATCCTATGGTTGATCACCTGCTGGAATATCGCCAGTTGACCAAGCTCAAATCGACCTACGTGGATGGCCTGCTGGCACTGATGGACCCGGTGACGGGGCGAGTACACACTACCTTCAGCCAGACGACGGCTTCGAGCGGGCGGCTTTCGTCGAGCAATCCCAATCTGCAAAACATACCAATACGTACCGAGGTGGGCAGGCAGATCAGGCACGCTTTCATCGCTGATCCCAGCTACGTCTTGCTGACTGCCGATTATTCGCAATTCGAGCTGCGCATCCTGGCGCATATCACGCACGAGCCGCGCCTGGTCGAGGCCTTCACTAAAGATGAAGATATTCACACGATTACAGCGTCCTCGCTCTTCGGTGTCCCTGCTTCACAGGTAACGAAAGATCAACGCCGCCTGGCGAAGACGGTAGTCTACGCCGTGCTGTATGGTCAATCGGCGTTCGGGCTGGCGCAAATCACCGGTATGAGCAATAACGAGGCGGCTGAATTCATCCGGCGCTATCATGAGACGTTCCCCCATGTCAAAGGATACGTCGAAAGCACGCTCCACCAGGCTCGCAAGCAGGGCTACGTGAATACGCTGTACGGGCGCAAACGCTTCTTCCCGGATATGCACGGACTGCCCTTTTCTGAACGCCAGGCACTCGAACGTGAAGCCATCAATATGCCCATCCAGGGTGGCAATGCCGACCTGATCAAAATCGCCATGATTCGCATCCAGCACGCCATCGAGCAAAAGCACCTGAAGACGCGCATGATCTTGCAGGTGCACGATGAATTGGTCTTCGAGGTGCCTGTCGAGGAACTCGAAAAGATGCGACACCTGGTGAAACACGAGATGGAGGGCGTGGCAAAGCTGGATGTGCCGATTAAGGTGGAGATGAAGGTGGGCAAGAACTGGTACGAGGCGGAGACCATGGAGTAATTGGTTCTCCATTGGATGGTATATAATGGAGTGCAAAAAGGAGAACCATTGTGCAACTGTCCGATTTAATCAACAACCTGCCTCCCTACCATTTTGCTGACGCGAAGAAGAAAATAGCTGACCGCAGAGCCGAAGGCGTTGATGTGATCAGCCTCTCGATGGGTGATCCTGATTTGCCCGCGCCGCAGCCGGTGATTGATCGCCTGTGTAAGGCCCTGCAGCAGCCGGAGAACCATCGCTACCCGGAATATTTTGGCATGCGCGCCCTGCACGCAGCTTTCGCGACCTGGTTTAAACGCCGCTTTGATGTGAGCCTGATGCCGGAACGCGACATGCTGCCCCTACTTGGCTCAAAAGAGGGGCTGGCATACGTGGGCGCGTCTGTCTTGAACGCCGGTGATATTTCGTTGATACCCGACCCTTATTATCCCGTGTACGTCACCGCGAGCACGACGGTTGGCGCGATTCCCTATATGCTGCCACTGCGAGAAGAGCATGGCTATCTTCCTGACCTGGAGAGCATTCCGGCTGACGTGCTGAGGAAAGCGCGCTTGCTGTGGCTGAACTACCCCAACAATCCCACGGGGGCGTGCGCTGACCTGGGATTTTTTGAGCGGGCCGTGGAGTTTGCGCATCGCTATAACCTGGTGATTGTTCACGATATGGCCTATGCCGAAGTCTATTTTGATGACTACCGGCCAATGAGTATCCTGCAAATTCCAGGGGCTAGCGAAGTGGCGGTTGAACTGCATTCATTGAGCAAGACCTATAATATGGCGGGCTTCCGCGTGGGAATGCTCGTCGGCAATCCTGAACTGGTGAATGCTGTTGGACGTTTGAAGAGCAACATCGACAGCGGCATGTTCAGACCCATCCAGTATGCCGCAATCGAGGCGCTGCAATTGCCCGCATCCTGGTTGGAGCAGCGCAACGCCATCTATCGCCATCGCCGCGACTTACTGGTCGAGGGGTGCAACGCGATGGGCATGCGCGCAAACCAGGCCAAAGCCGGGCTGTATATCTGGGCGGCTGTCCCGCAGGTTCCCAAGGGGTTCACAGTACGAGATTTCACAAACTGGCTTTTTTATAAGACAGGAGTATTTTTGACGCCTGGGACAAACTTTGGCGATGCTGGAGAAGGCTACGTGCGTATCTCGATAACGGCCCCAGATGAACGCATCGAGACGGCACTGAAACGTATGAAAGAAGCCTTGCGATGATCTCCATGAGTTCAGCGAATCCAGCGGCTTCCAACGCCTGGAACCTCTCGCTTGGCCGGGATATCTGCGCCAATGTAGAGGCAGGGCTGAACCATGAATGGCTGGTGACGAATGGGCTGGGTGGGTACGCTGCCGGTACCATAATTGGAGCGACCACTCGGAGTTATCATGGTTTGCTGGTTGCCGCGCTGCGCCCCCCGGTTGAACGCAGCGTGCTGGTCTCCAAGATAGACGAAGAGGTTGAACTGACGAACGGGCGGAATGGGCGCGATGCCCCGCGCATCTACAAGCTCGGCGTCAACGAATACCAGGATGGCACCATCGATCCCCACGGCTACACGTACCTGGAAAGGTTCGCGCTGGATGGCGACATCGCCTGCTTCACCTATAAGCTGAGCGAGCATATTACGCTGGATAAGCGTATCTGGATGGAATACGGGCAAAACACCACTTACGTGCAATATACATTACGCCCCATCCTGAATGAAGATACTGTAGGGACCCAATTTATTGCGCCCTCGGTGACACTGCATCTCTTGCCATTCTGTCTCTCTCGCGACCATCACAGTTTCACACGTGGTTCGGTTGACTGGCAGTTTCAGGTGCTTGGATTACCAGGGCGAGGAAAAGCTCCCGCCATGGTCCCAGAGAACGAGGGGAATGGTTTCCTCATACGCGCTTACGATGGAGCGCCTGCCTATCAACTGATCGCCGGGCCATCCGCCAGCTTCTCCCTTACAGGCTGGTGGTACTGGCATGTTTTGCATCGACGAGAAGCCGAGCGCGGTCTACCCGGGGTGGAGGATGTCTACCAGCCCGGCATTTTTCACCTACCACTCGCGGCCGGCACGCCTGTAACGCTGGTACTGAGCGCGGAAGAGGCGCATTTCGACGATTTTGGCGGCTCCAAACACGAGGAAGTTGTCGCGCAGGCCTATAAACGCCACCAGCGCCGCGTGAAGCAACTGCTGGATATTGCTGACCGCTCAACCACCAATCTTCGCCGGAAAGATCCGGTTTTCGCTCGTTTAGCGATTGCTGCTGACCAGTTTATTGTTACTAGACCAGAAGCCCCTGCATCTACCCACCCTGCGACCAGCCTACGAGGACACGACGTTGGCAAACCCTATGATAGCCAGTCTGCTAACGAACTGCGTCCTACGCCGCGCGTCAGGCAGACTACAAGGAACGTATCGCGTCCCTACGAGTTGACGCCGAATCGCAAAACCATTATTGCCGGGTATCCATGGTTCACGGATTGGGGGCGAGATAGCATGATTTCACTGCCGGGACTGCTGCTGTGTACCGGCAGGTACAGCGAGGCGCGTGGGTTGTTGAAAGCCTTCGCCTCGTATACCTATCAAGGTTTGATCCCCAATCGTTTCCCCGATAGCGGTGAAGCGCCAGAATATAACACCGCCGATGCCACGCTGTGGATGTTTCACGCGCTGGACGCGTACACCAACACCACACATGACTGGTCGCTGGTTAAGGAATTGTACTCTACCCTGAATGATATTATTGCGTGGCATGTACGCGGCACGCTCTATGGCATCGGTATGGACCCTGCCGATGGCTTGCTGCATGCTGGCGCACCGGGCATACAGCTCACCTGGATGGACGCGAAGGTGGATGATTGGGTAGTGACGCCGCGCCGTGGGAAAGCGGTGGAGATCAACGCGCTCTGGTATTGCGCGCTGTACTATATGGAGAGCTGGGCCAAACGGCTCTCCTACGACGCGCTCGAATATGGTCAACTCCTCACGCAGGTGCGTGAGCATTTCGCGCGGCGCTTCTGGTATGAAGAGGGTGGATACCTGTATGATGTCGTGGACGTGGAGGGGATTGCGGGACAAAACGATGCCTCGCTGCGCCCCAACCAGTTATTCGCAGCCTCGCTGACGCCTCACCTGCTGACCGAAGAACAGATGCGCAGTATGCTTTCACACGTGACCGACCAGTTACTCACACCGATGGGACTGCGCACATTGAGCCCGCAGGACCCGGCGTATCAGCGTCGCTTTAATGGCAAGGGTGTGGAGCGTGATGGAGCCTATCATCAAGGTACCGTCTGGCCCTGGTTGATTGGCCCATATGTGGATGTTCACCTGCGCCTGTATAACGATTGCCTGGCCCTGCTCCCATTGCTCTATCCACTGGTACGCCATCTCTGGGACGATTGCGTCGGTTCGATCTGCGAGGTCGCCGAGCCGGAGCCCCCATTCGCGCCTGCCGGTTGCTTCGCGCAGGCGTGGAGCGTCGCCGAACTATTGCGAGCGTGGCTGGCTGTAGCCGGGTAATCAGAACAGGAGAGGCAAGTACGGCTATGCTCAACACGAATTCAATCAACGTAGTAAACGCTGCGAAGTTCTCCCAGGGCTTCACACGTCCGTTGTATGATTCGTACTGCTTTTCCAATATTCCAGAGACGATTATGTATCTGCTGACAGGTGAAGGTCGGAGTGCATTACCACCAGGCGCACTTGCTAGTTTACCACAGCGCTATAACAAGGTGATCCTATTTTTTGTCGATGCCTTTGGATGGAGGTTTTTTGAACGCTACGCGAACAAATACGCGTTGCTGAAGCTTTTCTTGGAGCAGGGCATCGTTTCAAAGCTGACCTCGCAATTTCCCTCGACGACTGCTGCGCACGTCACCTGCATCCATACCGGCCTCAATGTCGGGCAAAGCGGCATCTACGAGTGGAACTACTATGGCGTGATACCCTGAAACGGGCAAAGGTACCCGCGGAGGCCTATTTCCCTCGACAGACGCTGTATTCGACTCTGCAAGCGCGGGGAGTTGCGTCCTATGTCTTCCAAAGCGCGGCGTTTACCCCGTCTACTCCATCGAATGTGTTCTTCAAGGGAGCTAGCGTTTTTCCGTATAAGCAGGTGTCGGATGCGCTGGCACAACTCTCCCACCTGCTACAGGCGCAGAATACGTCTCCCGCATATTATTTTTTGTACTTCGATACGATTGACCTGGTTGGGCATATACACGGGCCGAATTCTAAAGAGTTCGAGCAGATGGTGAATACGTTTTTTACGACGGTCGAGCGTTCCCTCTTCACGCTCTTGCAAGGAAAGCGAGGCGATACCTTGTTCTTGATGACCGCCGACCATGGGCAGGTAGAGGTTGACGGAAGCCAGACGGTCTATCTCAATCAGCACATTCCAGGTATCGAAGGGTATTTGCGCACGAATCGGCATGGCAGACCGTTGGTTCCGGCAGGCTCAGCGCGCGATATGTTTCTATATGTGCGACAGGAGCGCCTGGATGAAGCTATCGCGCTCTTACAAAAGCATCTGGCGGGGAGGGCTGAGGTGTATCGCACAGAGGAACTGGTGACGCAGGGCTTTTTTGGTAGGGAACCGCCATCCAGTACCTTTTTAGCGCGGGTGGGCAACGTGGTGATTTTGCCGTACCAGGGTGAGACGGTGTGGTGGTACGAATACGGAAAATTCGATATGCATTTTTCCGGCCATCACGGGGGACTTTTACCCGAAGAGATGGAGATTCCCTTGTGCGTTTTGCCATGCTAACGGTTTTCCCAGTGTTCCCTGCGTTCCTCACGAGAGGATAGGATTGCTTATTTCATGACATTATCGTCCAAATCGGCCTTGCAGGAGCCTGCACTGGAAGGCAGGCTTCTCTTCCGCGTAACGCTGGCGGCATGCCTGCTGTTCTGGATTTTTGTGTTCGGCGATAGCGGCTGGGGGCCAGACCTTACCCCGCTCTCCAACCAGTTGCACGCGCCGCTTTCCATCACGGGGTTGTTTTACGTGGTCTGGTCTACCGGCTACTTACCTGGCTCGCTGGTGGGCGGCGCGATGCTGGATCGCTATGGCCCCAGGCGCGTGCTATTTGTTGCCGCGCTTATTATTCTGTGCGGCATGCTGTTCATAGTGCTGGGGGTGAGCGCGGTCAATTGGGGACCGACAGCCCACTTTGTTTCGATAACGGCCCTGCTGGTCATTGCAGGACTGGCGGGAACAGGGGGCGGTGTAATCGATGCCACAACGAATGGACTGATAAGCGCGGTGTATGCGCAGAAACGTGGCGCGGCGCTCAACCTGTTCAATCTACTGTACCCCCTTGGAGGTGTGTGCATCGCGCTCATCGATGCGGGACTGCTCTCCTTGTTTCATAACGATCCTCGCCCGCCCTTCATCTTCACCATCTGTTTCACTGCTGCTGCCATGCTTTCACTGCTGGGCATTCCCCGCAGCTATGCGTTTAATGTGGATGCACCACCCTCAAAAGTGAATGAGGCGCTGCATCCGCCCAGGTCGCTGCTTGCCATACTTGC
>VBHV01000436.1 GCA_005881995.1 Chloroflexota bacterium
ATTTGCTGCGTCAAACCATTCCACGCGGTAAAGAGTAATTGCTGACCATCAGGAAACCAGCGGCACCACGATGGGCTGCACGCGATGCCCGGCGTCAGATTGCGCACCTCGCCATCCACGAGCGAAAGCACAAACACATCACCACCACCCCGGCATGGATCGCTCCACTCCCCTGAGATAAAAGCGAGGCGCGTCCCATCGGGCGACCATGTGAGCGCACTGGCCTGGCGCGTCAATTGTGTGACCTGGCGTATACTTCCTCCGCTGGCCGGAACAATGCCTATCTGCCCGCGATACCAGTCTGTATCGTCCGGTCCGGTGGAGTAGTACAAAGCGATCTGCCGGCAATCCGGCGACCAGGCATATTCCCAAACAGTAAAGCCATCAGGCGTCACAGGTTCGGCAATATCGAAGCCCGGACGTATCGTCCACATACGCCGGTGACGACCTGGTGTCACTACAATCGGATCTGTTTGAGGTTCCGCGCCCTCTAAAGAAATAAAGGCAATGCGGCTTCCATCAGGCGACCATTCCAGGTCACTCACGCCATTTGGTATGGTGCAAGCCTGCCGCGCTTCACCTCCCTGTGCTGGCATTAGATACAACTGTGGTTTATCCTTACTTTCATCACCCGCCTCTTTAGAGGTAAAAGCCAGTTGTGAACTATCCGGTGACCAGCGCGGGCAGCTATCCTGGCGCCCGCTTTTACTGAGCGGCTTCTGGTTCCCCGACTCCCCGCCAGATGTTTCTACCACCCAGATAGTGCTGCGTCTTTTACGCTGGCCAGTTGCCCAATCGGATACCTCGAACGCGACCCGCTGCCCATCGGGCGAGAGATTGACATCATCAGCATAGCGCAGGCTCTGCATTGTGCCTGGAGTTATCGGAATTCGTGTCTGGAAGTTCGTGTTCATAGCAGTCTTCTCACTCAGTGGAAAAATATAAAATACTATGCCAGTGACTGGTATTATACAATATGGTATGCATATGGATATAAACAACAGGAAACGATAAATTGCGTGAGCTATTTCAGAACATCATACACGAATTAGAAACCGGTGAAACGGTCGCGATGGCGACCATCGTCAAGCGCAAAGGCTCCGTCCCGCGCGAGGTTGGAGCGAAGATGCTGGTGCATCGCGGCGGCAAAATTAGCGGCACCGTCGGGGGTGGATGCGGCGAGGCCGAGGTATGGCGCGCCGCTCTCAATGTCATTGACACCCGGCGCCCCCACACCGTGCAGGTCGATCTGACCGAAGAGATTGCTATGGAGAGCCAGGGCGTCTGTGGCGGCATCTTCGATGTGTTTATCCAACCCTGGCATAGCACCGTGCTTCCAGGACAACCGGGCATGCAAGACCTGGCCCAGGTCATCGACAACACGCTGGAGAACGAACGAGCAGTCGTACTCGCCACCGTCATCGCTGCTGGCGGCGCATGGCGTCCTTACATTGGACA
>VBHV01000437.1 GCA_005881995.1 Chloroflexota bacterium
CGCGGGCCAGAAACGTTTCTCACGCGCACGCACCATTACTGGTATCGCTGGGTCAACAAAGATGAGCAGGACTTCAGGGATCTCTCCCCCCAACTGGTTGACCTGTACAAACGCAGTCTGCTGGTGCTGCGCACGCAGATCGATTACGAGGGAGCCATCATCGCTGCCAACGATGCCGATGTGCAACGCTTTTCAAGCGATAGCTATTCGTACATGTGGCCACGCGACGGCGCCCTGGTGGCCAACGCGCTGAGCCATGCCGGGTACTCTGAAACTACACGTGGGTTTTACGACTTCTGCAATTCAGTGCTAACACCGAGCGGCTATTTGCTGCACAAATACAATCCAGATCGTTCGTGGGGAAGCAGCTGGCATCCCTGGGTCGACCGCGATGGCAAGCCCCAACTCCCCATCCAGGAAGACGAAACGGCACTGGTACTGTACAGCCTGTGGCAGCATTACAAGCGCTTCTCAGATATCGAATTTGTGGCGCCGCACTTTCGCACTCTTGTCACACCCGCAGCCGATTTTCTAGTAAGCTATCGCGAACAGCACACACGCCTGCCCGGGCCATCTTACGATCTTTGGGAAGAGCGGCGCGGCATTCTGACCTACACCACCGCGACGGTCTACGCCGGCCTGGACGCGGCATCCAGGTTTTCGGCCCTCTTTGGAGAGGAGGTGCTGGCAGCGACCTATCGCCAGGCGGCGGAAGAGATCAAACAGGCCGCTCTGCGCTATCTCTGGGACGAAGAACGCGGGCATTTCCTGCGTATGATTACGGTAGACAAGGATGGCACGATATCCAGGGATGCGACGCTTGACAGCAGCCTGTGCGGTCTGTTCCAATTTGGCATGTTCTCAGCGACCGACAGGGAGATCGAGCGTACCATGCAGCAGCTGGAGCAGACCCTGTGGGCGAAAACGCAGGTTGGCGGGATGGCGCGCTACGAGAACGATTATTATTACCAGGTGACGCACGATCTGAACCAGGCTCAGGGCAACCCCTGGTTCATCTGCACCCTGTGGCTGGCGCAATATCGCATCGCACATGCCAGTACCAGCGAGGAACTGAGCAGTGCACTGCCATTGTTAGAGTGGGCAAAGGCGCATGCCCTCAGCAGCGGCGTCATGGCCGAACAGGTCAACCCGTTCACAAGCGAACCGCTCAGCGTCTCACCCCTGACCTGGAGCCACGCCGAATACGTGCTGACGGTGCGCTGGTATTTGGGGAAATGCCACCGATTCGCGACAGCAGGCTAATCTTCGACAAATTTGCCCAGCAATTTGAGCGTGATGCCGAGAGCGAGAATGACAGCTCCGTTGACCCCCAGTTCGATCATGGCATTATTGAAGTCTGAGCCTGTTACCTGATTCACAGAGAGCCTGGCACCTATAGAAAGAATGCCGCGTGTGGCCGAGACGATACCAATAAAAAGGAAAGGTCTTAACGAGGTAGCATGGGATTTCAGGTAATGGATGACGGTTCCCATCACTTCCATGATGATGAGTACAAGCAGAAGATCTGAGACAAGTTTGATAATCGTGCCAGCAACTACTTCCTGGGGAGTAACTGCTTGCTTTGTCGCAACACCTTGTACATTTAACATAGCGCTGCCAAAATCCCAGAAACTATATCCCAGAGCGAAAAGCGCACCCAAAAAGAAGCAGATACCTACAATCGCGTAAATAAGAGAGTCGCTGCGTTCGAGCAAATTACCAGAGATGGCAGCGATGCGATCTTCTCGTTCATCACTACTTTTGTGTTTGGTGTGTTCTTCGTATACTGGCGCATCGTGCGGTTCGTTCACACTCACTTGATGATCTGACATGCGCAGGCCTCCCTACACCGGTATAGTCAGCACGTGATGGCCCTCGTTTCCGCGTTTCACATGCGGCGATACAAAAATTTCGACCACAAATGGCTTCTCGTAGAGAGGTTGGCGGTTTTCATCCAGGAAGAAGATGTGCAGGCGATCACGCCGCCCGGTGGGGGTATTGGCAAGAGGCTGCATGGGGATGACGACCTCGGCAGCATATCCTTCCGCAGGGATGGTGACGTTTGCCTGTTGCACGATGTAGGCGTAGCTCTGGTGAAGGACGGAACGCACTTCGATTAAGACCATATCACCGTGTACAAGCGCGCTTAATCCGCCCGGCTGATCTCGCTTACTGGCTCCAGGCAATGGCTCATCGCGGCCCATGATGTGCAGGCGGATGGTATACATCTGGTCGGGCAGGACGCGTAGGGGTGTTTCTACGATGGCCGCGGCGGCGATGACGTGCTGCTGCTCTCCCAGTACGA
>VBHV01000438.1 GCA_005881995.1 Chloroflexota bacterium
GGATATCGGAAAACAGGGTGTGACGCAAGGAGTTAACATTCTCTTCTTCAGCGCAGCCCTGAAAGCAACCTTGCCTGCCACGCAGTTCAACAATGCACAGCATAACCCGGTGCAACCCGGTCTACTCGATATCTATTATTCTTTTGTGAATGGGAACCAGAATATTATCGATGGCTGTACGCTGGCTCCTGGGAGCCTGGCAGCCTGATCCAGGGGCCAGGTATGGCGTATCCCTATATTTGATCATGCTGCTCAAACATATCCCAGAATAACGCCATACGCAGCACGTCGTGAGTATGTTCGGCAGTATGCTGGAATGTTTTTGTCACTACCCACTTTAACGTGACATCGCCCCATACTGCCTCGCGAGTCTCATGCCAGAGCGCTTCGTCAAATTTGGGGAGAAGCACAATCTGTTCAGCACGCACAGTGCGAAAATCGGCCAGCATCTCTCCAATATCTCTGCCATCACCCCAGGCGGCATCCTCGTCATACTCCTCTTCGTTCAGGGTGAATGGTCGACCTAACCATTGATTCATGCTGGGCAGCGCAATTTTCTGTTCATAATACAGCATATGGAAAACGTGCCTGGCCGCATTCCACTCACCCAGGCCTGCGGGGGGAGCAACTAAGCGCCGCTCTACTGGCACTTGATCTACAGCCCAGATGAAGCCCTCCGCGCTGGCATTCAATTGGTTGTTAAACCATTGAGAAAGATCCATGGGTATTCTGTCCTTTCGAGAAAAGTGCTTCCATTCCGCTATTGCTAATACAATACAAGTTCGCGCCCCTACAAACGTGCAGTTACCGGGGTTAGTATAACATTTATGATGAGATGGAGAAACAGGAGAATGGCTGGGTCACGAATGTGATAACTAATCCGTATACCCTCTAGAAAGACTTTTATTTTGAAGGAAGGCAAGCAAGGAGGGCGGCATGAAAGCACCAGTCTACGCGGCTATTGATATCGGAAGTAATACGACGCATGTGGTGGTTGCGCATTGCACTGCCCATGATCTGGACATTCTTAAGGATGAGGTGACGATGGTGCGGCTTGGTGAAAGTGTCGATGAGAGCGGGGAAATTTCACCTGAGCTACAGGAAAAAGCGCTTCAGGTGTTGCAACACTATAAAGAGTTGGCGGAGCAGGAGCAGGCGGAGCAGATTCTGGCGGTTGCAACGGAGGCCATCAGGAAAGCGCGCAATGGCGAGGAGTTTTTGAAGCAAATACAAGAGAAGACGGGATTGCAGGTACAAATACTCAGTGGTGAGGCCGAGGCTGTCCTGACTTTTTATGGCGCGACCTATGAGATGGCCAATGAGCCAGGCGCACCCAAAGAGGTTGCGGTGACAGACGTAGGTGGAGGCAGCACCGAGTTGATTACGGCGAAACAGCAGCGCATCACGTGGCGCACTTCTCTGCATATCGGTTCAGGGCAAATGCATGATCGCTTCCTGCACTCAAATCCGCCCACGTATGACGAGCAGGAAAAGGCGCGAGCATTTTTGCGGTCTTCCCTGCAAGATGCCCACATTCCAGACTCCCCGCCGCTGTTGATTGCCACAGGTTCGAGTGCTGCATCGCTATTGCAGCTGTCGAAGGAGGCCTTCGGATTAGATACACATCGAGACACTTTGACGCGGGAGGATTTATTGCGCTGCGAGGGTTTGTTGAGCGCATTACCTGCGGAGGAGGTAGCGCAGCGTTATAAGCAAGACCTGGAACGCGCGCGTATCCTGCCGGGGGGCGCGCTGATACTTGAGGAGGTAATGAAGGCGTTCTCGCTGGAGGAGCTGCGCGTCACCCTGCATGGCGTGCGCGAGGGCGTCCTGCTGGCCTATGCGCGTGATGGCGAGCGTTGGCTGGAAAAGGTGAATGAGGTCGCGCCACAGCAGGCAGTCTCATCGAAAGGGAAGCAAAGCCAGAAGGATATCCAGGGACAGACATTTGCGGAGTTTGGCAAAGAGGTTTTAGCGGAATATGCCAAAAAGTTCTTGAAATGGCCGGATGAAATCTTGAAACATCAAGATACTGAGCCGGTACACAAAATGCGCGTGGCTTCACGGCGACTACGCGCTGCACTTGATGCTTTTGAAAGCTGCTGCAAGCCCAAACTCTTCAAGAAGGTTAATAGCCAGGTGAAAAAGCTAGCCGACCTTTTAGGCGCAGTCCGTGATAGCGATGTGATGCTTCAGGGATTGCATGCACGGCTTGAACAGGTGCCAGGCGACGAACAGGATGGTATACAGTGGTTGATTGATCGCCTGAACACCTACCATAAAGAGCGGCAGCAGGCGTTGGACGACGCGCTGCATGCACTTGATGAGAATGCATT
>VBHV01000439.1 GCA_005881995.1 Chloroflexota bacterium
TTACAACGCCAGCAGATGGGATAGCGGTGTTTGTAGCTCTGCGGGCGGTAGAGCAGGCCTTTCTGGGCCAGGTTCTCCGCGATGGGCTGCGCTACTTCTGACGCCGTCTGTCCTGTAAGCCAGTCGTAACCCTCGGTATAGACGCCAAATTCGTCTACAGGCGCAATGACGGCCAGGTTGAACTCTTTCGAGAGCGCAAAGTCTTCGCGGCCACAGCCGGGAGCGATGTGGACGATGCCGGTACCTTCGGAGGCGCTGACATCCTTCCAGGGAATGACCGTGTGCACGACATCCTTTGCCGCCGGTAGTTCATCGAACGGCCCCCGGTAGCGCCATCCGACCATATCGCTGCCCTTGAGCGTTTCAACCACGTGATAAGCGCCCTTGTCGCGGCCTTTGAGGGCTTTCAAGACGGGCAGCAAGTCCTCTGCGAGGTAATAGAACTCTCCATCCTGCTCTACTTTGATGTATGCAAGGTCAGGATGAACAGCCGCCGCGACGTTGGCGGCGAGTGTCCAGGGCGTGGTTGTCCATACCAGCAGGTATTCGCCTGGGCGATCCAGCAGGGGAAGGCGCACATACAGGCTGAGGTGGCTGGTCTCTTTATAGTCCTCTGAGAGCGTTTCCATGTTGGAGATGCCCGTAGCGCAGCGCGGACACCAGGTCATCACGTCGTGCCCTTTATAGATCAAGCCCTGTTCATAGCACTTTTTCAGAAACGACCAGATGGTGTAGTTGTTTTCGTCCGAGAGCGTGTAGTAATCGTTGCCCCAATCCATCCAGTAGCCCAGGCGGACGGACTGCTCGATCATGCGGTTGGCAAACTTGAAGACGCGCTGTTTGCACAACTCCACGAATTCGGCAATGCCGAAAGCCTCGATATCCAGCTTGGATTTGAAGCCAAGCTCTTTTTCCACTTCGACCTCGACCCACAGCCCCTGGCAATCAAAACCGTTCTGGTAGCGCTGTTTATATCCCTGCATGGTCTTGAAACGCTGGTACAGGTCTTTGTAGGTGCGCCCCCAGGCATGGTGCACGCCCATGGGGTTATTGGCGGTAATCGGGCCATCCAGGAACGAGAATTGCTTATCACTATGGTCGTTGCGATGCAGGTACTGCTGCAGTGTTCCCTGCTTGTCCCACCGCTCCTGGATGGCATGCTCCAGTGCCGGGTAGTCTACGCGGTCCGCGGCTGTCACCGGTTTGAATACATTCGATTTCACTCTCACCCTGGTCTCCTCGATCAATCTTCTAATTTGATCTCAATACGTTTATTGATCTTGCCTTTATTCTCGGTCTTAATTATCTTGATGCCGCGCACTTCTTTGGTATGGTTGACGTGTGTCCCACCGTCGGCCTGCAGGTCTAACCCGACGATTTCAACGATACGCACATCCTCGATGCCCGGTGGCAGCAGGTTAATCTTTGTGCGAATCAGGTCTGGTATGGCAAACGCTTTATCACGCGGCAGAGTATACACGCGTATCGGATAATCCGCCTCTACCGCCTCGTTCACCTTCTCTTCGATGTAGGCGATGCGCTCCTTGTTGAGATTCTCCATCGCGAAGTCCATGCGGGCCTTGTCGGGATACATCTGCCCCCCGGTAACCTGGACGCCGAACTCCTTCCAGATGGTGCCACAGAGGATGTGCAGCGCGGTATGCGTCCGCATCATCTGGTAGCGGAACTCCCAATCGATGGTTCCGACGATCTCGGTGCCTATGGGCGGCGGCAGGCGATCAAGCGTGTGCCAGACCACATCGTCGCGCTTGTTTAAGGCGATTACGCTGGCTTCCTGCTGTCGATTATCCCAGGTAATGGTGCCGCGATCGGGCATCTGCCCGCCGCCGCCCGGAAAAAACACGGTGGCGTCGAGAGCGATCTCATCACCGTCAACCGCGACAACTTTGGCGCTGCATTCATACGTGAAACTATTTTCATGATAGAGCAGCTTTGTTCGCATCTTGCATGCTCCTGAACTAAACGAACAACTCAAAAAAATGCCCCTCATCCACTACAAGGGACGAGAGGGACTCCCGTGGTACCACCCTGATTAGCCATAGTATTCCGAAACGATAAGATGGCTCGCTCATTTGATGTAATTCCTTCAAGGTAACGGGAAGGTTCCGGCCCGGCCTACAGCGTTTTATGCTTTCAACCGGGAAGCTCGAGAGTGATGTTCAGCGCACCGCCTGTATCCGCTTGCACCCTATGCGGACTCTCTTCGACAAGGTCAGGTGGCTTACTCGTTCCGTCTTTGCCTCTACGAGGCTATTTTACCATATCTGTCAATAGCATGGTTCTGTCTCTGCTGGGTTGATTCTAGCATATTGGGATGAGAAAGGCAACGCACCTTCTAGGAGCACAGGGTAAGAATA
>VBHV01000440.1:0-2345 GCA_005881995.1 Chloroflexota bacterium
TGTTGTTTGCGACCTTGATTGTCATGGCAGGTTTGGCGACTCTTTACTACGGCGCTTCCTGGCTGCTGGTGAAACTGGCCGAGGCCATCTATTAGGCATTCCTGGACGACACACGCATTCATTGGAGAGGAATACAGATGCATACCCGTCATCGTTCATCTTTTTTTTCGTCTTTGCTCGTGCTGGTAGCCCTGTTGTCGATGCTTCTGGTCGGCTGTAGCTCCAATGGGGGAAGTGGCAGCAATAGCTCAACCCCAGGAACAGCCTCATTGACGAATGTTTCTATCGCCTTTGGTTACATACCTGATATTCAATTCGCGCCGTTCTACGTCGCGCAGAGCAAGGGGTACTACAAGGCGGCTGGCTTGAATGTAGATTTCCATCATGGTTTTGTCAATGACCTGATCGGGTCGCTGGCGGTTGGTCACGATACCTTTGTCTTTGCCAGCGGTGATGAAGAGCTGGTCGCGCGCAGCAAGAACATTTCGGTGGTCAATGTCGCCACCATCTACCAACGTTACCCGGTAAGCCTGATTGTTCCCGCGAACTCATCCATCCAGACGCTCGCTGATGTCAAAGGCCATACCATCGGCGAGCCCGGCCCCTTTGGCGCGACCTACGTCGGACTGTTGGCGCTGCTGCATTCCGCCCACCTGTCGCTCTCCGACGTGCACGTGCAATCGATCGGGTTTACCCAGGTCACAGCCCTGCTGCAACACCGCTTTGACGCGGTCGTGGGCTACTCCAACAACGAGCCGTTACAGCTGCGAAAGCAGGGACTGGCGGTGCGCACATTCGACGTTTCCGATTACCAACCGCTCGTCTCCAACGGCATTATTACCACCGCAGATACGCTGCACAATCAGCCGCAGATGGTCAAGGCCTTTGTGCAGGCCACCATCAAGGGCTTGAAAGATGTGATAGCGAACCCGGCCGAGGCCGTGCAAATCAGCAAGAGCTATATTCCAGGCATGAATGTCGAAAATGCAACGAGCGTGTTGCAGGCGACCATTCCCATCTGGCAGGGCAATGGGCAGGTGCAGTTGGGCTACAATGATAGCGCTACCTGGCAAGCAATGACGCAATTTCTGGTAGCGATGAAGATTATTCCGTCCGTACAGGATGTTTCGTCGGCGTATACGAACGCGGCTCTTGCTTGAAAGAAGGACTCCTAACTATTACTAGCAATTTGGGGCAGGGACAAGACGGAATACATCCTACTCCGGCGGCTCCGTGTGGATGGCCACCGACCCCAGGCAAGGATACTCGTGCCGCAATGTGCGCTTGATCTCCTCGGCCTGAATATGCGCCTGGCTCAAGGGGATGTGCGGGTCAAGAAACGTGTGCAGCACAAGGTCGAGTTCTTCATGATGGTGATCCGCTCCATTAGTAAGTTCTAGTTGCGTCGAAGTGGTGGAGGGGCGATAGAGGTGGACATCGTGCGCGCTACCAGGGCCTGCAACTTCGTCTGCCAGCTTGATGATCCGCTCTGCCATTTCGGGATAGTGTTGAGTGACATCCTGGCGGCGCACAACGGTAGCACTGGGAGCTTCTAGATGGGTCGTCACGCGACGCAGCAGGGGATTCTTTGCAAAATGGACTCTTCCAGGCGGGTAGCTTCCACGTGCGCTTCCTGTAAATCCATATCGGATTGCACCTCCAGATCGAGGTCAGCCTCTAACTGCCCGCTCACTTCGCGCACATGGATATCGTGAGCATGCACGCCCTGTAGCTCCGCCAGGTAGTGAATTTGATCGACCACCGTTTCGCTCGGTGAGGCGGTTGGTTCAAGATGCACCAGCACATCTACCTCGCTCTGCGGGGAGATGCTGCACGCTGCTAGAATGGCCGCCCTCTCTATGCGTTCGCTCAATTCATGGCTTTGTTCGAAGGTGTTGGTACGCGGCGCACTGCTTCGTAGATCACCCATAGGGCCGTCAGCATGAGCAAACCGGCTTCTAGGAATGCGGAGAGGTTCTCTACTTTTCCATGACCATAGTGATGGGTTGCATCCGCCGGACGGTCCGCGACACGTACCGCGAAGTAGGTCAACAGGGACGCTACCAGGTCTAAGCCCGAATGCGCAGCCTCCGCGAGTATGCCCAGGCTGCCGGTCAGCAACGCAACAATAATCTTAATGCTGGTCAGCCCGACAGCCGCTCCCACCGATGAGAGCGCTACCAGTTTCTTTTCGCGTTGAGCTTCTTTCGCTGCAATCATGCCCTTTTACCCTCTGCCTTTTTGCTCATCCAGCATAAGTTATCTCGTATTGAACCTTTCTTAATTGTATGGAATCATGCAAGAGAGGGCAAGTAGCAAAGTGACCAGGTAGCGCCGCAGATTAC
>VBHV01000440.1:2364-4389 GCA_005881995.1 Chloroflexota bacterium
TTGAAGGAGACCTCCATCTTCACCCGGTAGGTCAGAGACTTCCCAGGCTCGATGTGGACGTCCTGCTCGGTAATGCGGGCGACCCGCAAGTCCCGCAGTGTCTGTGAAGCGCGTTCGATAGCGGCTGCAGCCGCCTTCTCCCACGACTCAGTACTGGTGCCCACCAGCGCGATTACTTTGTACACACTTTCTGCCATGTTGCTTTCCTTTCCTTTCTTTCAAGTTTCATTCGTTCGTGGTCAGTAGCCAGTTTACTCACTCCTGAGCATTGATCCGCAGTTCAACACGTGCACAATCGTGTTGATTTCTGGGCTCCTGCTAGCAAAGTGTATCACATTCAGGCGTGCGATAGCTTTCATTAAGCCACCCAGTAATGCCCGATAAAGAGCACAATATTCAGCGCCAGCAATGACAAGGAAAATACAACCACCACCCAGTGAAAATGTTCTCGTTTGCCCCAGAGGGCGAAGATAGCGGTGACCGGGAACAGGATCATCGTATAGCGAGGCAGCGATGTCAGGGGTTCGGCGCTCTGCGGGAAGCTGAGGGTGAAGAGCACTATTCCCAGCGCGAAGAGCGCGTAGTGGAGTGGTATTCGCCTCCAACCGAGGGCTAACGCTGCCAGTGGGATGAGCGTAAAGCCGAGATCGAGCAGGTTTTGTAAGTATGAACTACCAACACCCGACGTAACGAAGACCGAGCCGATTGAGGAGACGATGCCAACCCAGGGAAAGGAGAGCTGACGGTGCCAGTGAAAATTGGCTTCCTGCGAAATGAACATGAGCGCGTTGCCTTTGGCGAAATAGAGGTAAATCATGTAGGCGATCACCCCGCATGGAATAAGCAGGATGGGGGCGAGCGCGTTAATCTTTTGCCGCCAGGAATGCAGTCCGCGCTCGGCAGGTGACCAGAAACGCTGCACATAGATCACCAGAAAGGGAATCGCCAGGATAATGCCAGTTGAACGGGTAAATGTTGCCAGGAAGCCGAGCAGACCGGCCAGCCACCAGTCAATGGCTTGGCCCCTACGCAGTGCCAGGAAGAGCGCGAGGCACAACAATACAAAGAGCGACTCGGTATAGCCAGCGAAAAAGAAGAGCGCGTAGGGCGAAAACGCGAAGTAGAAGAGCGCACGGCGGGCAATCCCCGCGTCAAAATCCTCGGCCAATAAGTGATAGAGCAGCACGAGCGCGAAATAGAAGCAGATATTCGCCAGCAACAGGCCCGCGATATAGTAAGAGTTGGGAAAGAAGCCTCCCAGCAGCAGGCCGCCGAAGTGTTCCAGCAAAGGCCAGAATGGGAAGAAGGCGGTATCGGGTATATAGGTATAGCCATGATGGGCGATATTCACGTAGGCGACCGCGTCCCAGTGGTACCACACGCGCAGGCAGAGGTCAAAACTGGTGGAGCAATCAAGAGGCATACTCCGGCCTTTTGGCGGAAAGACCACGATACCAAAGTAACTGACGAGCAGGATCACCAGGCGGCTGAGCCCAAAGACCCAACCGGCCTCTTTCCATGCAACTCTTACTGCTTTCATAAGCTCTTCCAATCTCTTCGTTATCTCACGCGACCCAGAAGTTCCCTACAAAGAATATCGTATTGATCACCAGGAATGCCAGCGTGAGCGCCATAAAGATGGCATAGAGGTACTTGTTTTTACTCCATGCCGCATAGACGACGGTAATGGGGAAAATGGAGATCATATAGCGCGGCTGCGAGGCCAGAGGCTCCAGAGTATGTGTGGGGAAGCTGAGCGTGAAGACTGCCAGCGCAATGGCGAACAGTCGATAGTTCCAGGGGATGCGAGTCCAGCCAAGCGCCAGAGTGAGAAGCGCGATCAGGACAGCTGTCACGTCGAGGATGTCTGCTGTAATCAGGGATGTTTTAACTGAGAAGGCATGTATAAGCAAGCGCAGCGTATCCCAGGGCCAGGTGAACTGGCGGTACCAAATAGTATCTTCTTGCACGCGGAAGATCAACAGACTGCCCTTAATCAGGTACAGGTAGTACATATAGGTGAGT
>VBHV01000242.1 GCA_005881995.1 Chloroflexota bacterium
CGCCTTTTGCTACGTGCGTTCCATCGGGGAGATCAATGGGGCGTCCATGATAGTGGGTGAAATGTACTGCCATCAGACCATGTGGGGAATGCGGAATGGGTTTAACGCGCCAGACTAGAAGCGTGAGCCACTCCCAGAACGGCCAGAACAGCAGGAACCCTCGCGCCCGCCCGGCGCGTGTGCGAAAGGCGAGTTTCCATCCCAGACCGACGGAGCGTCGCTGCTCACGCTGTCCGTGTTGTCCGCGGAGCTTCTCTTCAACTTCAATAGAGGTCAGGGTTTCATGCTCTTTGATGCCAATGCTGGCTCCACGTTTCTGATCGATGGCAATACTGGTCATAGTCCCACGTTTCTCGCGCACTTTGAGCACGAAAATGGCTCCCAGTAGTAGCACCAGGGTGGCGAGCATGAATATCATGCGATAGCCGAGCTGCAACAGCCCGAAATGGTTTGCTATCGTGAGAATGATGCCACCCACTAAAGGCGCGATAATGGCGGGCAAGGTCGTCGAGGCATTCCAGATGCCCAGGTCTTTGCCAACTGTGTTTGAAGAGGGTAGGGAATCGAGGGTTAAGGCCCAGTCCACGCTGGTATAGGCGCCGTAACCCAGGCCGAAAAGAATACCAAGGGGCCAGAGTACGAGTACGCCGGGAAAGATGACAAATGCCAGCGCCGCTATCGCCATACATACCGTCGCCAGGGAGACGATAGTCACACGCCCGGTGCGGTCAGAGAGGACGCCCAGCGCAAACGCACTAAAAACGGCCCCTAAGAGGGCAAGGATGGCAACGCCGGCGGTAGTTTGCACAAAATTGCTAACGTGCGCGACATTGGCAAAGTAGTATTCGATAAAGGTCATGAAAAGCGTCAGTCCCAACATGACGAAGAAGCGTGTGAGGAAGACCCAGGTGAAATTGCGATCTCGCCAGGGCTTGAGCCAGTTCTCTTGCGCCCATCGCTTCCAATCGAATGCTTGATTCTCTTTGCGCGCAAGAGAGGGAGCCTGGCCAGGAGCAAGAGGCACTTCGTGCACGCCAAAGATGGTGACGAATAGTCCTGCGAGCAGGATTATTCCACTCAGGGTATAGTAGATAATCGAGCCTTGCCGGATAGTATTGGTGGCAGCTGAATTGAGGCTAACCGATCCAAGCAGCCAGGCTGCCAGGCCCAGGCTGCACACGTTCCCCAGGATAATCATCAATCCCAGATAAGCCGATGCGGTGCCGCGTTGTTCCTCCGGTACCTGGTCGGGGATCAGACTTTGATAGCCAGCCGTGCCCGCGTTGACAGCCAGCTGGAAGATCACCAGGCCCAGCAGGAAGAACCATATATTACTGGCAAACCCCAGGATCAGGCCGCCAAAGAACATACACAACCCACCCATCAAAATGTAGGGTCGCCTACGTCCCCACGAACCATAGGTACGATCGGAGAGCATACCTATGAGTGGCGGTATGAAAAGCGTCATGAAGGCTCCCAGTGTTGATATCCAGCCCAGCAGTGTACCCTGTTGAGCGTTACCAACATCACCGGACACGAAGAGCAAAATCTGTGTGGGGATGACAATGGGAAGAAGCGCCGCGATCTGAAAGTTGAGAGAAAACCATAAAACGCTCAATCTGAGTTGTTCACTCACACTGAGTCTGTGCTGACGATCATGCAATTCCATAGGCCTGATCCGAATTAATATTTAATGAGCAGGGACAGCATTTTGTATATCGACATGGTTGTATTATACACTATCCGGCAGGTTGTTGTTCAGAACAGAACATCGCGTACCACTCCATCTACCTCCTCCTGTATCACAATATCACCGGCGCGCAAATATCGTAAAAAATCTTCAGCGGCCTGACGCAGCGCATCGAGCATCTGCGCGTCTGGGGTAACATCGGCTTCCCACCACCAGCGCGCGATAGTCCAGACACCCTTTTCCAGGCGAGAATCTACGCGGGCAATGAAACGATCACCGTAGAAGACGGGCAGCACGTAGTATCCCCATTTACGCTGCTCAAGGGGTTTGTATACCTCCCAGATGTAGTCAAATTGGAAGATTTGCAGAATGGCTTTGCGATCCCATAAAAAACTGTCGAGCGGCCCCAGGAAAATGACGCGCGGATTGGCCGGTGGTTTGTCGAGTAAGGAGAGGGCGCTTGTTGGAATGTAGTAAGGGATGGTCGTATTGCCAATGCGCAGTGGAGTTAACAGGCCGGCCTCGATGAGGTGATCCAGGGCCAGCTTGCGCTTCGCTGCACCATCACAGGCCGACCAGACGGAGACATCCGCCGATGGACGCAGGATGCCGACCGCTGAGTAGCGTTTCATGAGAATCCAGCGATAGTAGGCTTCTTCATCTATGAGCGGCTTGTTCAGAAAATGCTGCGAGGGTATGACCCGTTCGGGTCGATCATAGTAGTGACGCCCGCCCTGGCGATGATGGGTGACCAGCATCCCGCAGGCCCACATTGAACGCAAAAGGCGTTTCATGCGCGTGTTGCCATACCAGGAGCCTTCTCCCACGCGCGTTTTATCTTCAAACTCAAGCGATGAAAGTGGGCCTTGCTCATCGAGGGCTTTCAGGATGATAGCAACGCCTTCGGGGTCATTTTGCAAAATCTCGCGATCATGATACGGCCGGAATTTCTCGCGAATCAGGGCGCGCATGGGCCAATCGCTGACCGGCACAAGACAGGCCATCTTATCCCAGGAATCGTAGATGAGGCGGTCATTATACGCGGCTTTTTGCCAGTCATCTACCCGGTAACCGGGGATGCGAGCTTGCAGGACGAGATCAGGATTACGCCCAACCGGGTTGAGTGGATCGTACTGCACTGTTCCCAGGTGTTCGAATACACCGGAAAGATCGGTGGGTGTGAAGTGGTAGTGCGCAAGCAGGCGCGCAGCTTGCTCGCGTGAAATATGCAGCGACATGCTAGACCTTCCCGGTTTGCGCTAACCATTGCTGGTCAGCGAGTAATTGCGCTTTGTCCATTTTCCCTGTGTATAGTAGTGGATGGGCTTGCCCCATCCATGCTACCATTCTTCACGCAAAAATCTGAAACCACTCTGCGTATATTTTCATTGATTTTAGCACAAAAAGCGGTTATAATCGGCCCTGATTTACAAGGAAAATTGCTCGAAAGGGACATTGCTATGTACTTCCCCACGACCAGGGTACTCACCATCCTTGAACTGCTGCAATCGCATTACCGGCTGAGTGGGCCGGAACTGGCTGAACGACTGGAAGTGAATACGCGCACTGTGCGGCGGTATATCACCATGCTGCAGGACCTTGGCATTCCCGTCGAGGCGGAACGCGGACGGCATGGGTCCTATCGACTACGTCCCGGCTTCAAACTGCCCCCGCTTATGTTTACGGAGGATGAGGCCCTTTCTCTTACACTTGTTCTGCTGGTAGCCCGCCGGCTGGGTCTGACCTCTGCCGTCGCTGCTGTTCCTGCTGTTGAAAGCGCGATTGCCAAGATCGAGCGCGTATTACCTGTGGCGCTGCGGGAACGTGTCCAGGCTGTACAGGAAACGTTGATCCTGGATTTTCCGCCCACCGGCTCAATACCCAGGACGGAGATCGTCGTCACGCTCTGTTCTGCTGCCCAACAGCAAAGGCGTGTCTTCCTGCGCTATTCATCCTGGAAAGGCGAGGAAAGCGAGCGCGCCGTCGATCTCTACGGGTTGGTGTACCGCTCGGGTTACTGGTACGCAGTCGGCTACTGTCACCTACGCACCGACCTGCGCGTCTTTCGCCTTGACCGCATTGTATGGGCGGAAATGCGGGATGAAAGCTTTGTGCGCCCTGCTGACTTCGATAGCCTGGGGTACGTAATGCGCTCTCTGGCAATGACACCGACTACCTGGTCGATAGAAGCGCTGCTTGAAACGACGCTGGAAGAGGCGCAACAATACGTACCCGCGGTGATTGCCACACTTGAAGAGGTCCCCGAAGGTGTCTTGTTGCGCTGCTCCGTCGAAAATTTAACCTGGCTCGCACATTTCCTGGCCGGTTTGCCGTGTCCATTTATTGTTTTGCAACCAGCAGAATTGCGTGATGAGTTACAAAAACTTGCCGCACGCATCGAGGAGATGGCGGCGCGCACAATTTAATTGCGCAATCTACCTACGATCATACCCGCGAGAATACACGCGCATCCGACCCAGGCGGGACCGCTCAACACATCGCCGGCGAACAATAAACCGGCGAGGGCTGCCCACATTGGCTCAAACGCATAAATCAAGGCCGCCCTGGTGCCGCCGACAAATTGTTGTACCCGGTTCATGATCAAAAGGGTAAAGGCAATATCTAGTGTTCCCATCAACAGGACAGCGGCCCAGAATGGCAGTGATGGCACAAATAGTGGCTCATGCACGAACGGTAGAATAATGAAGCTCAGAATTGAAGTCGGCAGGAGCTGGATAATCACCAGGTTGGTCGCGTCCGCGCCTGGGGAGAATTTGCTGATGTTCACGATGTGCAGGGCAAAGGCAATGGCCGCTCCGAAAATCAGTAACTCGCCGGGATCAATCGATAACATAAACTGATTGTTGACCGAGAGCAAAAACAGACCAAGAAAAGATAACACTACTCCTGCAATGGCTGTGAGCGCGGGCCGTTGACGCAGCAAAAGTAGAAAGAAGATCGGTACAAGTGGTACATTCAAACCGGTGATAAACCCGGCCTTGCTGACCGTTGTGAACTGCAGGCCGGTGGTTTGGAGCGCGTAACCCGCGAACAGGAACAGGCCGATGATGAGGCCATTGCGCAGTTCGGCGCGGGTTATGCGTGCCAATCGTTTACGGAAGATCAGCGCGAGGGTGAGCGCGCCGATACCGTAACTGAAAGCCAGGTAGGTGAAAGGGCCACTGAGCCCGACTGTATACTTGACGACCAGAAATGTGCTGCCCCAGATCATGGTGATAAGCACGAGCAGCGCATCGTAGCGCAAATTGTGAGCATGCAGTGCTTTCTGTGGAGTTATTCCGGCCTCTTTTTCGGCGTCCATTACGGCTGTCTCGTTAGAAATCATTGCATGCTCCTTCCATTACCATTGCTAGCTTCGTTAAGAAGCGGATATCCTACTCGCCAGGAAGCAGACCTCGCCAGATTCTTGCGATCATTCTCTAATGTTCCTTTCCTACAGGAAGAGATAGCGCCTTTTTCCCCACTCAGGTGAATGAGCAGGTTCTGTGCTATCGCAACCCCAACGGAGTGCTGCCAGGTCAAGTGCAACCAGCAGTAAGACTATGATGATAATCATGCTCATCTTGCTAGCTTCCTTTCGTTTGTTCTTGCGGACTTTGTACTATGAAAAGACTATCCGAGTATGACTCTTCGCTACGTGGTCAATGGTTATCAGTGAACTGAAACCGGTCGTTTTCCTTGCTCAGAAACTCCAAGTTGTTCGAGCCTGTGTCCCAAGCTTACCAGGTGCACTCCCAGCCAGTTGGCGAACTCAAGAGAAAATTTTCTCTGTCTCCACTGCTTGACGGTTGCTGCCCGCGCCATTCTCTCGCGCTCAGCCTGCCGTAACAGTTCTTCGCGTCCCCTGCGGAGGGTTTCGTAGTTATTCATTGGATGCATAGCATGTTCTCCTTTCAGTTTGCACTGGTATAGTTCATCACTTGACATCAATGTATTTAACCAGTAAAATTGTATTTGATGGTTATATTATACCCCGGAATTATTAACCTGTCAAGTGTGTTTTGGTAGTTAGGAAGAAATGTGATAAAGTAAGAGAGGAGGGTAAATACATGATTGAGGACGGTATAAACATACCAGATTTTGATACTATAACAGGCAACTGGCTCTGCCTGGATTTTACACATACCCTGGGTGGACGCTATGACCCGCAACCGCATGAGTTACTGAATAGCTATAGCGATCTCCTTGCCTGGGGACTGTTTGAGCATCTTTTAGCGCATGAGGAAGAACAACGCTTATTACATGAAGCAGCGCAGCATCCAGAAGAGGCATCTGCTGTGTTCGAACGGGCTATCAGATTGCGAGAAGCGATCTACCGGGTGTTTTATGCTATCTCGGAAGATTCTTCCCCCGGTCAGTCTGACCTTACTATACTGAACGATATACTCGCGCATGCTCTGTCTCACGCATGTATTGTGCCGGAGGAGAAAGGCTTTGTCTGGGATTGGACTATGAAGGAACAATCGCTGGATTACCTGCTCTGGGTGGTAGTTCGTTCGGCGGCGGATTTATTGACCTCGGAGAGATTGCGTGATGTGCGAGCATGCTCAGCCGAGGATTGCAGGTGGCTGTTCCTGGATACAAGCAAGAATCATAGCCGCCGCTGGTGTGATATGCAGACCTGCGGCAACCAGGCCAAGGCGCGCAGGCACTATAGTCGCAAGAAAGAAGCTGTGTCGAAAAGATAGCTCCCACTATGACTTATAGTAGAGTAGTTATTCGATTCTTCTATATAGCCCAAAAACTGAGTCAGCAACGCTTCGTCAAATGGTCTCTCTACGCGCTTTCCTCTATAGATATCCAATGCCTGCAAGAAAGGTGTCTACTTGCGTGCGTGTGGCTGCCGGACAGTCCGTCCATGGTTAGCTGCAACGCTAAGAGGAATCTCTTGCGCGTCGATCCCTTCCCAGATCGATGAAGACTCGTACAATGTACGCTCAACCTCGTATGCCAGCGCAAATGGATGGATACTCGTCATGCAGGTAGCCTTCCTATGCGATCTCTCACTTCAAGCATCTGCTCTGTGTAAGAGAAAATCCCTTACCAGAGCCATGTATTGTTCGTAGGCCACGCGGCGAATCAGGTGGCCGGTATGCTCGAAGTATACTATCCTGATATTGGGTTGCTCAGAGGCCACTTCGCGAACCGCTGGCTGAGTGCCCGGTGTAGGGAAGGTCCAGGCATGTTTCATGATCAAAGCAGGACACGTGATGCGCTTTAACAGTTCGGCCGGATTATCCCTGTCCGTGTTGTTCCAGAGCTTCATGCTGTCTTTTGCCAGGTCAAGATCGAACTGCGCGTAGCCCTCGACCATTGGCACATACTCGTCTTCGGGCCACATTGACCCGCCCATGGTCGGCAGGAGTTGTGGCAGTGCCGAGAGCATGCGCTCCTCGTGGCTCAACGTACGAAGTCGTTCAAGCCAGGCAAGCCAGGTGTTGAACCAGGCCCGGTAGCCCTCCGAGTTCGCGAATTCTCCGGATTGAGGAGATTCTTCGCCCCAGCCCTCGAAGATGAAGGAGTGTACCTGTTCTGGGTAGGTTGCCGCCAGGCGCAGGACCGTCGAACCTCCCTGCGAGAGGCCGATAATACGGGGGCGATCCAAATTGAGAGCACGGATGAACCCAGCGGCGTCTTCGACAAGCAGTGTATTTGAAAATCCGCTGGCAATACCGTCTGAGCGGCCATGCCCGCGCGCATCAACCATGATAATGTCGTAGTCCCGTTCGAGTTCTTTGGCGACGCGCAGCCAGGTCAGCCCGTATTCATTAAAGCCATGCAGGAGTAGCAGCGCGGGTTTGTCTCCTCCCGTGCGATAGTAGTGCTGGCGAATGCCGTTGGCGTAGATGTCACCCTTGCTCCACTGTGCCGGTACGAGTTCTTCAATAGGACGATA
>VBHV01000441.1 GCA_005881995.1 Chloroflexota bacterium
AATGGACTTTGCCAGGTGGCGGTTCTTGACCATGTTGCGTATCTGAAGATGCTCATAGGCAATCAAATCGTGAGATGAGACGAGCGTGCTTGCCTGTTTGCGGGCAAAGTCTTCACGCTGCCGCTGGACCTTCAGATACCCCTTTGCCAGGGCGCGCCTGGCTTTCTGTCGATTGTTGCCACCTTGGCCTTTGCGCGAGAGGCGGCGGTGCAATCGCTTCAATCGTTGCTCGGCACGGCGAAAGTGCCGGGGGTTGTTGACCGTCTTGCCATCGGAATCAGTGTAGTAGGCGAGCAGTCCCACATCGATGCCCACCTGCTTCTCCGTTGGCTGGTGGATGATGGCCTTTTGCGCGGCTACCCCAAACTGCACATAGTAGCCATCGGCACGGTGGACAATGCGTACCCGCTTGATCTGTTTGAGAGGGAAAGCTTCGATCTGTTGCTGCTTGTTTCCCACCAGCCGCAGTCGCCCGATGCCACAACCGTCCGTGAAGGTGAGATGACGCCCATCGGGGTCAAGTTTCCAGCCCGTCGTTTTGTATTCCACCGAGCGGTTATCGTGTTGAAACTTCGGGTAGCCCTTCTTGCCTGGCTTGTTCTGGGTGCAGTTCTCATAGAAGCGCGAGATAGCAAACCAGGCCCTATCTGCCGAGGCCTGGCGTGCCTGGGAGTTGAGGCGTGAGGCAAAGGCATAGTCTTTGGCCAGCACAGCACAGTAGCATTGCAGATCATTGGTGGTGGTGCCACCAGTATCCATCCACAAGCGCAAGCACTTGTTGCGGATGAATTGCACCACCCGGATGGCCTCATCGATGGCGGCATATTGTGCAGGATTGCCATCGAGTTTGTACTCGTAGATCAGCATGCCGCTTGCCTTTCTGCTGGTGTTCTGCTAGACTCACTATACACGCAGAGATGGCATATGTCAAGCGAGCATGAGCATGAAACGAACCAATGTCTACCTCACCGAAAAGCAACTCGAACGTCTGCACCTGCAAGCAGAACAGGAAGGGGTCGCCATGGCCGAAGTGATCCGCCGGGCTGTCGAGGTGTACCTCGTGTGGAATGATCCGACCTATGCCCCGCCACCCCACTCCAAAAAGAAACGCCGCCTTCATCCCCATGGCTAGAAGTCAAGGGCTTTCGGCGGCGGCCGGTAATCGACTTCTAGAAACGAGGAGAACATATATGCAACCACGCATTGAAAACATGAAGGCAGCACCAGGAGCCTACAGAGCCATGCAAGGCCTCGAGAAATACGTAGTGGAATGTGGGCTGGAACGCGCTCTACTCGAACTGGTCAGAACTCGCGCCTCACAGATCAACGGGTGCGCCTATTGCCTCGATATGCATACCAAAGACGCGCGAGCCAACGGTGAAAGCGAA
>VBHV01000442.1 GCA_005881995.1 Chloroflexota bacterium
TGGCCTGCCAGATCTCAACCATTGCGTCGGGCACTGGCACCCCATCGCCATCGAGGACGCGCCCCTCAATGCGGATGCGCTCGCCCGCAGTTTCCGGCTTTGTCAGCACGTTGCGACGCGCGTCTTCACGCAAGAGAGCTGGCGAGAAAAACGGGCCGACAGTCTGTGAACCGGTCAGGAGAAATGTGCTCATCGCCCTACCTCCCCAGCCTCGAATGGTGTGGCGTACGCTCCCCGCACGACCATATCCCAGCGATAGCCCAGCGCCCACTCCGGCTCGGTCACGTCATGGTCATAAGCAGCGATCAGACGCTCGCGTGCAGCTTGTGCCGGCAGTGATTGCATGATGGGATCGATGGAGTGAAGCGGGTCATCGGGGAAATACATCTGCGTCACCAGCCGCGAGAGCATCGAAGGGCCGAACAGCGAGAAGTGGATGTGCGCAGGTCGCCAGGCATTCGGATGGTTTTTCCAGGGATAGGCACCCGGGCGAATTGTCAGGAAACGGTAGACACCATCTTCGTTCGTTAAACAACGACCCATACCGAGGAAGTTCGGATCGAGCGGCCCGGGCCATTGGTCCCGTTTGTGAAGGTAACGGCCGGCAGCGTTGGCCTGCCAGATCTCCAGCAGCGTGTTCGGCACCGGGGTCCCCCGGTCGTCTAGCACGCGACCGGTCACAATGATGCGCTGGCCGATGGCCTCCCCGCCGGTTCCAGCATTGCGCGTGAGGTCGGCGTCTTCTGGCGTAATAGCGCTGATGGCGGGTCCAGGTCCCGTTAGTTCCGAGAGCGTCAGTGGCACATCGATGAGCGGAAGCGTCGGGGCACGGCGTCGCGTGGATTGATACGCCTCGTACAGGTACGGTGGAAAGACCTCCCGATCCCCGCGCACGATGTCTCCGATGGTGATATTGCTCATAAGTCCTCCTGACTAGCCTTCTCCGCACCTGGTTCTTCTGATACAGTTGCTCTCCCATCGATTTCCTGCTTTGCCACCGCAAACGCGTGATTGGCGGCAGGAACGCCCGCGTACACTGCCACGTGGAGCAGCACTTCCGCGATTTCGTGCGGATCAACCCCGGTATTGCGGCTGGCGCGCAGGTGCAGGGCCAGTTCTTCGCGGCCCAGCGCCGCCAGGATGGCGATCGTTACCAGGCTTCTCGTCCGCCGGTCCAGGTCCGGCCTGGCCCACACAGAACCCCAGGCCGTCTCTGTGATGAAGTGTTGGAAATCGGCATCGAACTCGGTGGTGCGAGCCTGCACTCGCTCGACATGCTCGCTTCCGAGCACTTCCTTACGGACCTTCATTCCGATATCGAAGCGTGATTCCGTCATGATGGCTCCTCCAATTCTTAGAAAATAGTATAGCACCGGTATGCCCATATTGGTACGGTCAACGAGCTTTCAAGATGAAATCGTATTCCACCTTGTAATAGGGTACGGGGATATGGTAGCGGGTCGCCTCTTCTGCGGAGTCATGCCGGATAAAATCGACGACGAGAGAATCCTTCGTGCCAAAGACAGCGTCCGAGTCGAGATATGGATCGCCCTTGACGAACAGGTGCGTTGTGACCGGCACAAAACCATCTGCTGAGATGAGCAGGTGTATGTGAGCCGGGCGGAACGGGTGACGCCCCAGGGCGCGCAGCAATTGCCCCACCGGTCCATCGTCTGGTATGGGGTAGGAGACGGGCTTGATCCCCACAAAGCAGTAGCGTCCTTCACGGTCGCTGCGGAACTTGCCGCGCAAATTCATATCGGGCTGCTCAGGGTCCTGCTGCTCGTACAAGCCGTTCTCGTCGGTCTCCCACACATCGAGCAGCGCATTTGGAATAGGGGTCCCGTCGGTGGAAAGCACTCTCCCCGTCACCACAACTGGTTCGCCTCGCCCATCTTTACTGATCGTTGCCCCCATTGGCAGTTCCTGCGCCCCTTCGCGGTAGAACGGACCGAAGATCGTACTCTCAGTTGCTCCATCCGACAGGCGGTGATTGATAGCATCGACCAGCATTGTGACCCCTGTAATATCAGAGAGCAGGATAAACTCCTGGCGCTTGTCGTCGCACATGTGACCGGTCCTGGTCAGGAACTGAATGCCCTGCGCCCATTCTTCCTGGGTGAGTTCGACCTCGCGAATAAAAGTATGGAGGTGAGAGATGAGGCTGGTCATCACCTCCTTCAACCTGGGATTGGGCGCTTGCGCCATGGTGTCTAGCACATTCTGTGTGATCTGTTCC
>VBHV01000243.1 GCA_005881995.1 Chloroflexota bacterium
TGTAAAATAGATTGCCGTACTGCTTGAGTTTGAGAAAAATATGTTCGCTAGCATTTTAACACGAACTCCCGCTACCAGTCGAGGGGCTATGTGGAGCAGGAAAAAGGTCTTCTGCGGGGGATGCATATCTTGGGGGGATACGCTACTTTTTCCTGCATAAAGATTTGACGCTGCCAGGGCTAGAATAGTTCCCTATGGCATGACGTAGTTGGCTTGTAAACGATGGTACAATAGATTTGCTGAGGATAACCATCCGCAAGGGAATCTCGTCGTCAATCGCTGGCTTGCGCGTCGCGTGGATTACAACTCGACAGGCCGGGCAACGTATAGCATAATAGGAGAAGGTAGTGGCTCGTGGAGAAAGAGACAACCGTCGCTAAGGCGGGCAAAGCAACGCCCAAAAATACGGCACGTCAGAAGCTCGGCAGTATAGGTGTCGTATCCTGGAGTACAACTTTCGTTGCCGGCATGGAGAAATCGATCTGATAGCTGAGGATGAGCACGACCTGGTCTTTGTAGAGGTGAAAACGCGCCGGGGCACTGCCTTTGGGCTCCCCGAAGAGGCGGTAACTCTCTCCAAACGCCGCAAGCTGGTGGAAGTGGCCTCCTACTACCTTGATCTACACGCTCAATCAGATCGCGCATGGCGGATTGATGTCGTGGCTGTGCAGTTCGGCGTCCGTGGCGCTTTCGAAGAAATACGAGTCTATCAGCACGCTGTGAGCGCTGAATAGCAAGAATGATATAATTACCACAACAATATATATACGAACACATAGGAAACACATAGGAAAGGCAGGCAGGATATGTCAGATTTTGTAGAATCCGCAAAGAATATGGTCAACGCCGCCGTCAGTCGCACAAGCTGGCAGGCCCAGAAACAACTGCGTATGCGCGGTAAACAGGGTGAGATCGATCAATTGTTGGAGCAGCGCCAGCAGTTGCTCGATGAACTGGCGCAAGTTGCTATGAATCTCTATCAGCAGGGAAAGCTCACTGATGCCCAGCTCTCGCGTTTATGCGCCAGTATCCAGGAGCTCGATCACGATGTGCAGAATCGAGAGGTCCAGTTACAGGAAATCAAGAGCGAAACCTACAACGCGGGTCAGTTCGCGCCCTCTCCAACCTCCAATTACACACCGCCTCCTGTCTCGCCAACACCGCCGCCAAATCCATCATATACGCCGCCAACATCACAGCCCGGAACGCGCCAGGGGCGTCAGGGAAATCAGGGCCAGGCATCCAAAGCCGGTCCACAATTACAGACGTGTCCCAACTGTGGCAACCCCGTGCGCCCCAATGCGCTCTATTGTCGCAATTGCGGCGCGAAAGTACGCTGATGCTACAGGGCCGACCCGCACGGTTGCCCAATAGGCGTCAAGTTGGGGTCAGGGTAATCATTGGGTTGTCGTAGGGACAAGGGGCCGCAGAGTGGAAGGGAGGGGGCCTTGTGCTTGTCCTCGTCCTGGGCTCCCCCATTGAGGACAGGCACCAGGCCCCCTGCCCTCATCCACACTTCCCCCTGCCCCTACACCTGGGAAAAACCCTAGCTGTGTAAACCCTGGCGGTCGCCCCGGCCATCTGTCACAGACCCTGCCGTTGTCAGTCTCACCCAGGCAGGTCAGCAGCCAGCATTTTCCCCACCGGCTATACTCTTGATAGAGGTGCGCCGTTTCGGTGCACGTAAGATTGCTCCACAGGAGCGGAAGGTTGAGAGCGAAATGACCTCCCAGGACATCCATCCTACCTGACGTCGAAAGACAAAGGGGAAAGTAGCATGGTGGAAAAGCGGCTAAACACGAAGGTATGTAGTGTGAAGTGCCGCAAGTCCTGTACCTACGGTGAAGCCTGGATTGGTTGAACCCTAGTTTCCAACGGCAAAAGAGAGTGCCCGTCGCAGCATACCTGAAGCGACGATACCTTGACCACACGTTGGACGCTGCAACGTGAACGATAGCTAGTCTGGCTCTATGGCTAGCAAACGCTCTCCGAGGTAAGTATCCAGAAACGACTGGGGAAAGGAAACGAACGGGGCTACCTACGGGTACTGAACGTCTTACGTGCGCAAAGGCGGGATCACCTACGGGACGCGAGTCCTATGGCGACGGAACCCTCATAGTAGAGCGTGTTGAAGAGCATCAACACAAACGAAGGAGCAGTCTCCGAAAGAAGACGAGAGCTTGCCAGTTGATAGAGGCAAGCAGGGTAGGTATCACTGAGAGATCAGATAGCCAGGTACGCGAGATGCGGGAAGCCAACACTATCCTAGAACTCATCCGAGAACGAGGCAAAAAGGGATTGCCGCTCGAACGAGTCTACAGACTGTTGTTCAACAGAGACTTGTACCTGAGAGCCTACGGGAAGATTTACGGGAACACAGGCGCCATGACGCCTGGCGTAACCGATGAGACCCCCGACGGCATGTCGCTGAAAAAGATGGATGCCATCATTGAAGCCCTGCGATATGAACGCTATCAATGGCTTCCAGCACGACGGACGTATATTCCCAAGAAAAACGGGCAGAAGCGACCGCTTGGCATGCCGATATGTCTTTCATACTGCCTCTCTTTCCAGGCGATGTTCGGGATTCCGATGGTCGCCAACTGGGTGGACCAGAAGTCCCAGCCCACCCTCTGTGTTCTACTCTACCACGTTCTGCCGCGGCTTTCCACTCCGGCGACGTTTCCAGTGCCGCTGCGTCGGCTTGCGCAGTGATGCTCACGATCTTGGAGCCCAGTGAAGAGAGAACTCGTTGGCGCAGGATACATGGAAGACTGGACGTTTAACCAAACACTGAGCGGGGTACCGCAAGGTGGCATCGTCAGCCCCATCCTTTCAAACATCCTGCTCAACAAATTGGATACGTTTGTGGAAACCGAGCTTATTCCACGATACACTAAAGGGGTCAAGAGAAGAGCTAACCTTGAGTACGCAAGACTCTTGGCAAACTCACATCATCACAGGAAACAGGGGGATACGGAGAAGGCAGAACAACTGAGAAGAAAAGCTCAGGCTATGCCCTCAAAGGACGTGAATGACCCTGATTATCGACGCCTTAAGTACGTCCGATATGCTGATGACTTCCTCCTGGGTTTCAATGGCCCAAGATCAGAAGCAGAAGAGATCAAGCAAGAACTCAGCACATTCCTCCGAGAGGAACTCAAGTTGCACCTCTCAGAGGAAAAGACGCTCATCACACACGCGAGAAGCGAGGCTGCAAGATTTCTGGGATACGAAATCACGACGCTACACGAAGACCGAAAACGGTCGATGACCAGAACCGGAACAGACCGCAGAAGTGCTAACGGTAGAATAGGACTGCGAGTCCCAAGAGAGGTACTGGCAACGAAGTGCAAAAGCTACCAACAAGCGGGAAAACCAATCCATCGAACCGAACTGCTAGGTGCAAGTGACTATACCATCACTCTCACCTATCAACTCGAATACAGAGGGATGGCTAATTATTATCGCCTTGCCTATAACATGACCAGTCTCACTCAACTGAAATGGGTCATGCAACAATCTCTCCTCAAGACGCTGGCGCACAAACATAAGACGACAACATCGAGAATAGCGAGAAAATATCAGGCAGAGCTAAGGGTGAACAACACGAAGTACAAGGTATTTCAAGTTGTGATACCACGACAAGATAAGAACCCGCTGCTAGCCACCTGGGGTGGCATACCACTCCATTGGAATATTGAGGCAACCCTACAAGACAAGCCGTCCAAGCTGCATGGAGAACGAACCGAACTCATCCAACGGCTGCTGGCAGAGGTCTGTGAACTCTGCGGAAGTTCGCAAGATGTAGAAGTCCATCATGTACGAGCCATGAAAGACCTCCATCAATACCCAGGAAGGCCCAAGCCCGAATGGAAGAAGAGGATGATAGGCCTCAAGCGAAAGACGATGCCTCTTTGCCGAATATGTCACCAGGACATCCACGCAGGACGCCCCATGAGACGACCCACTATTGAGTTCACGGAGATCAAAGCCATCCGCAAGGCGGCAATGATCGCGATACTAGAGAGCCGTGTGCATTGAAAGGTGCATGCACGGTTCGGGGAGGGGAGGTCGGAAAAGGACTGTGCCGAGATACCACTTGCACGTGGCAAGCAGGTCAAAGCAAGAAACTAGGAAGCTGCATTTCTAGTCTACCATAGTACCTCGTCGGCCCCCTACTCCACGCTGCGCGTCCTCTGCCCATCCACTCTTCACTACCAGAAAGGAAGCTCTCCATGACCAGCCACACGCACCCTGACCCGTTTCCAACGCTCCCACCTCCTCACGCTTGCATGGTAAAGCTCAACCATTCAAAAATAATACCGAGCATTTTGCGCGGTATTTGCACACTATCTCAACTTTATCAATGTAGGCTTTCAGTGTATTGCATAACAGCCCGCGCAAAATGGGCGGGAGTTGCACACAATTTCGACCCCCTTGCTGCCTAACACGGGTAGGTGTTGTTCGCGTGTAGCGACAGGGGGAAGTGTGGATGAGGGCAGGGGGCCTGGTGCCCAATACATCTCACGTATGCCTGATACGCTCATCAGTATCGTCTCCGGAAGAGGGCGATTTGACCTCAAAAAACTCGAACAATTGTTGTGTTTAAAGAGTTTACGTGAGATGTATTGAGCACAAGGCCCCTACCCCTACCCTCCACTTCCCCTTGTCCCTACGCCAGGTCAAGCAATACTTCCTATCGTACCTATGGCGCCTCTACGCAGCCCTGCGCATGAAATTGAAGGTGCGCCCTTGCAGATTATCGAAGTATACCGCCAGGATGATCAGTAAGCCGATGGCGATTTGCAGGTAGAACGGGTCGACGCCGAGCAGGTTGCCTCCGTTAGCAAGTATCGCCATGATCAGGGCGCCCAGAACGGCCCCGATGGTACGGCCCTTTGCCCCGGACAGGCTGGCGCCGCCGATGACCGCGCCCGCAATGGCCTGTAACTCGTATCCGGTTCCTGCTGTGGGAATGCCCGCGCCCAGCCGTGAAGTGGTTAAGACCCCGGCGAAACCTGCGAGCAAGCCGCTGATGCTATACACCGCCAGGAGCACCAGGTTCACCGGGACTCCTGAAAGACGCGCCGATTCCGAATTGGAGCCGACAGCGTAGACGTAGCGACCGAAGACTGTTCGCCCGAGCACAAAAGATGCCACAATGGCCACCAGGATAAGGAGCCAGAACAGGCTCGGCAGACCAAGAATGTATCCATTGGCAATGGCATTGAAGGCATCGGGCAGCGGCGCGATGGTCTTGGCACCCGTCAGTAGGAGGACCACGCCGCGTGCGACCCCGAGCATACCCAGTGTGGCGATGAATGGAGGCAGCTTGAGTTGTGACACGAGCAGCCCGTTGATCAGGCCAACGCCCAACCCGACGCCCAACCCGGCCAGGATAGTGATTGGAATAGGAACACCGCCCGCCAGAAGCAGCGCCGTTACCCCTCCGCTCAAGCCTAGAACCGAACCAACCGACAGGTCGATCCCACCGGTCAAAATCACGAATAACTGCCCGACCGAGAGGATCGCGAACACTGCCACTTGCCGGATGAGATTGTCGAGATTGGTGAGGGTCAGGAAGTCGTTGGTTGTCAGGATCAGCACTGCGAAAAAGATCAGCAGGACCAGAATGCCGCCGCTTTCACGCCCCAGACTGACAGGCGTGCGCCGTTCCTCCGCTGCCTGCGGTACGGACGCGGGCTCTTGTGAGGTACTAGAAGTAGTTGCCATGAGAAATCTCCTCTCTCTTCAGCTATGCATTCGCAGGTACGGGAGCGCTGCTTGCCAGTTGCAGCACCGCTTCTTCAGTTGCTTCTTCAATCGGGAGTTCACCGGTGACCCCGAAGTCGTGCAGGACGATGACACGATCGCAAATGCCGAGTAACTCCGGCAAGTACGACGAGACCACGATGATGCCCAATCCCTGGGCCGCGAGGTCACCGATGATCGTGTAGATGTCGGCCTTAGCTCCGACATCTACGCCCTTGGTCGGCTCGTCCAGCAGCAAGACCTTCGCCTTCGTTGCCAGCCAGCGGCTCAATAAGACTTTCTGCTGGTTCCCACCGGAGAGCGACGAGATGGGTTGCTCAGTCGAGTGATACTTTAAGCGCAGGCGAGGCACCAGCGATGTTACCAGTGAGACCTCCCGCCTGCGAAGAATGACTTCAAGGCGAGAGACTGCGGATAGATCGGCAAGAGTCACGTTTTCTCGAATCGAGAGGTCCTTCAGTATGCCCATCTCTTTACGATCTTCAGTGAGCAGCCCTAGGCCCGCCTTTACAGCCTGCGCCGGAGAGCCCGGTCGCAAGGGTTTGCCATCGACGAGTATCTTGCCCGCGACAAGCGGATCGGCCCCGAAAATGGCGCGCACCGTCTCTGTGCGGCCTGCTCCCACAAGTCCACCGAGTCCAACGATCTCACCAGCATGGACCTCCAGATTGATGGGATAGGGGCTGCCCGGCAGGCGAAGCCCCTGGACGGATAACAGGGTTTTTCCGAATTGTTTGTGTTCTCTCTTGGGGTAGAGCGCCTCGATCTGGCGTCCCACCATCGATCGGATCAGGGTATCGTGCGTAAATTGATCGGTCGGCGCGGTCGTGATGAATTGGCCGTCACGCAATACTGTGATGCGATCGCCGATTTCGAAGATCTCTTCAAGGCGATGGGTCACATACAGCACGGCAACGTTCTCCTCCTTCTTAAGGCGGTTGATGAGTTGCAGGAGAGAACGCGCATCCTCTTCAGAGAGAGAGGTCGTCGGCTCGTCAAAAATCACGATGCGAGCATCGGCCCCCAGCACTTTGGCGATCTCTACCATCTGACGAGTGGCGACAGGCAGACCTGAGACGAGCGTGCCTGGATCAACCCTGTTCAAGCCAACGCGCTCCAGCATTTTGATTGCCCGCGCGCGCAGGTCCCGCTTGTTGACGACTCCACCTCTGCCTGGCAGACGCCCCATGAGCAGATTTTCCTCGACGGAGACCTCGGGCAATAAACTCAACTCCTGGTAGACGACGCCCACACCCAGCTCCCGTGCCTGGGCGGGACTTGGAGAACCAACATCCTGTCCGTCAATGCGGTACTCGCCGGAATCGCGGGGAATGGCTCCCGTCAGGATCTTGATCAAAGTAGACTTGCCGGCGCCATTTTCTCCCGCCAGGCAGAGAACCTCCCCGCGATACATTTCGAGTGACACATCTTTGAGTACCTGAACCGGGCCAAAGGATTTCGTCACGTGACTCAACTGGACAAGCGGTGTGGTGGAGGCTGTGGTATCCATGTTATGCTCCCCCCTTTGTGGTCGGAGGATTCAGCAGCTTCTGGACTGCAGCGGTGTTCATATTGCTCAGATCCACCAGGACCGCTCCTGGATCCAGGCTCGGCGGAGCAAATCTTCCCTGGGCGCTCATGGCGGCGGCAACCACACCCTGGTAGCCAAAGAAGTAGGGGTTTTGCACCACAATGCCTTGCAGCGTGCCACTCTTCACCGCGCTAATCTCCTGGGGATCAGAGTCGAACCCAACCGCGACAATGCGGTTCTGAACTTTGTTCTCCTGAATGGATTGGGCTACTCCATCCGCCGACACATTATTATCGGCATAGATACCAACGAGGTCGGGGTTGGCGGAGATCGCGTCGTTCACCTGGGAGAGCGCGGTTGGTGTATCGTTGTTGTTGTAACGGTGAGCGATAATCTTCAAGCCTGGAAAGCGCGCGCTCAGTTCAGTTTGGAACCCGCTGTCCCGGTCGACGATAGTCTGGACGCCTGCGACGGAAGACTCTATGAGGATCTTCCCGGAGGTGACGCCCTTTTGTTTTAGGAGTCCTCCGAGCCTGTCGGCGGCCTGGGAGCCTGCTTTGGTGTTATCGGTCCCGATAAAGCCGTCGCTCGCGGTGGTGACCTTTGTATCGACGGTGATCACTTTGATGCCTTGACTGCGAGCACGGTCAATTACACTATTGAGCGCCTGCGAGGAGGAGGCAGCAAGAACGATACCATCGACATTACGAGAAAGTGAATTTTCGACAAGGCCTACCTGGTCGGAAACATTTGCCTCTGAGGTGGCCCCAAAGAGCCCAACCTTGACTCCCCAGTCTTTTCCAGCAGCCTGGGCGCCTGCCAGCATGGCCTGCCAGAACTGCGAGTCGGTCGCTTTGACGATGACATCGACCCGCTTGCCGGCAGCAGGAGCATTCGCGTTCGCGCTAGTTGAGGTCGGGACGAACAGGCGAGCGACCAGGACACCAACAATGAAGGTGACGAGGGCAATCGCCGCTACGGTGGAGAGCGTAAAGGGCGTTTTGAAGAATCTGGACATACCTTACTCCTTATTTGTAAGCTGTCTTTATCGAGGTAGCCAACGCACATGCATCAATGATAATGCGCGTAAAAGTTCGAGGCTTCGTGGAAGTCTCCATCAGAAGGCTCGTGATGAAAGGGGAGCTCTACAGAAACTAAATACAGAGGAACGATAGTTGTAGGCTTACCGGTACAAGGAGACGTCCCTCAGGTAGCCGAAAGCCCGCTGACTTCATGCATGAAAGGGAATGACGAAATACCACCATAACGAGTAACGCTCAGACCTGCCACCAAATTCGCAAAGCTGCCCAGGTCACTCAGATCATGCTCTATGAGCGTTTGAAGATCCGAGGGTGTGGAGCATCCCTGCTGCGCTAGCTTGTATAATACAGCTCCAATAAATGCATCACCCGCGCCCGTCGTGTCAATAGGGCGAATCGGCAACTGACGGACCTCTACCCGGTGGCTGGCTGTGAACAACAGCGCTCCATTGGCGCCCGTTGTTATAATTACGAGACGAGGCCCTTTCTCTAAAAGACCCTCTCCCAGAGTGTTCAGCCAGTTCCTCTCAGAAAGGTCATGTGGTGAACTACCCTGATCGCTGACGTACTCAGCCTCATCGACACTGAGCTTGAGTATGTCGGCGCGCTCCACACCCTTTGCTATCGTGTCGCGTATAGCAATAGGGGATGTCCATAATGACGGACGGACATTCACGTCGAATGACACGATGGATCCGGCCCGCCGTGTATAGTCCATTGCTGCGAGTGTTGCTGAACGGGCTGGTTCGGTCGAAAGTAAGACGCCTCCTACATGACAGATAGCAGCATCATTCCATGCACTCCAATCCAAATCCTCTGCTTGTAACTGGCTATCAGCTGTACCCTGGCGAAAAAAGGTAAAGCGTCTTTGCCCATCAGCGTCTAGCGTAACCAGCGCTACCGCAGTAGATGCCTCCCTTTTTACACGAACGTACCGGGTATCAACGTGATTCTCTGAGAGTACCTGCACGAGAAGTCGCCCAAACTCATCTTCTGAGACCCCACCAATAAAGCGTGAAGACCCTCCAAGCCGGGCAATTGCCACCGCGACATTCGCAACTGCTCCACCCGGGTGAGGGGAGAAGCAAGCCTCTCCCAGACGTATCTGTGTACTGGGGATGATATCGATGAGTACTTCACCGAGGTTAATGATGTGTTTCATGCTGCCGCCTCGTCAATTCTGGGTGTTTGTGTTGCCTCTTTGTCAACTGGTCGCCAGAACGTATCAATTACTACACTGTAAGGAACGTCGTTGATGTTTCAATTGTAATCGATTACAATGAATTTGTCAAGGGTTTTGTTATGAAAAGCCTTGTAATTTCAATATTTGTACAGAGAATGCTCAATATTTCTCGTAGTCACGAGCTAAATGACCCGTGGAAATAAAATCGTTTTCAAGAACATAGTATTTTCAGCGGGGTTATGCTATAATCTTATTAAATCGTTTACAAAGGTTTGCTCGATGCATTGGTTCTGAACGAACTCGCCTTGAAATTGGAATGAAGGAGAGAGCTGTGAAAACTATTGCTCATCAACCTTACCTACAAAAGGGGGGGTGCTCTTATCAGGAGGGAAACTACTCATATGGTCAGCATCAAAGATGTCGCAGAAGCTGCCGGGGTATCAACCGCCACCGTGTCGCGGGTGCTC
>VBHV01000443.1 GCA_005881995.1 Chloroflexota bacterium
CCGCATCAAAGATATTGACCCCATGCAGGATACCTTGAGGAAGATTGCGGCAATCCCGCCCATTACCGGGCGTGTGCTGGATACGGCGACGGGCCTGGGCTATACCGCCATCGAGGCCGCGAAAACCGCCGGGGAAGTCGTCACCATCGAACTCGATCCCGGCGCGCAGGAGATAGCCCGGCTCAACCCCTGGTCGCGCGGCCTTTTTACCGGCGCCAACATTCATCAAATCATGGGCGATGCCTACGAGGTCGTGCCAACCTTCGAGGATGAGAGCTTCACGCGCATCATTCACGATCCCCCAACCTTCAGCCTCGCGGGCGATCTCTATTCCGGCGCATTTTACCAGCAGCTTTACAGGATACTCAAACGCGGGGGACGGCTCTTTCACTACATCGGTGATCCCAACAGCAAGGCGAGTGGAGGAGTGACCAAAGGCGTGCTGCGGCGGCTCTCGGAAGCGGGATTTATGCGATTGGTGCGCAAGCCGGAAGCGTACGGTGTGGTGGCGTATAAGTGATGTTATCGATCCGCAAACAGGCAAATTTCGCGTACGCCGCGTTCGATCTCCTCTTCGGAGGCGGCCAGCGAAACGCGCACGTAATGGTCCGCAAAGAAGCCGAAGCTGCTGCCGGATGCAACGGTAATATTGCGTTCATGCACCAGGTCAAGCCCGAACTGCCGCGACTGGCGGTGTGGATGCTCAGGATTAGCAATATCGATCAGGATATAGAACGCCCCGTGCGGCGTATAGAGATAGCGGCCATGCTCTTGCAACAGGCGTACCGCGAGATCACGGCGGCGGTGATACGCGTCCCGCATCTCGCTCAGGCATGTCTGCGGACCGGTTAAGGCGGCAGCCGCTGCGCGCTGTATGGCTGTGTTGATATTGGTATGGCTGGCATCAAGCACATTCGAGATGGTTTTCAGGAGCGATGTACCCGTTACAACATAGCCGATGCGCCACCCCGTCATAGCATAGCTTTTAGAGAACGTGTAGACGCAAATCACCCGCCCTTGCTCGAACTCCTCGTGCGTCATCAACGAGGCAGGACTGATATGCTTCCCCTCGAATACTATCTCGTCGTAACATTCATCGGAAAGCAGGTAGAGATCATGCCACCAGGCAAAGTTGAGCAGTTCAGCCATCAACTGCGCTGGAAACACTGCGCCCGTAGGATTGCCTGGACTGTTGATCAGCAGCACACGCGTGCGCGGCGTCACCAGTCGTTCTAACTGCTCGATTTCCGGCAGCCAACCCTTTTGGGGGTCGAGTGGATAGGGAACGAGTTTCGCGCCGCAAGTGGCAAGCTGCGTCGTGTACTGCGGCCAGTGCGGATCAGGCACAAGCACCTCGTCGCCCGCGCTGACGGTGGCAAGTAACGCCGACTGAATCGCGCCTGTTCCGCCCATCGTGATAGCGATATTTTGAGGCTCTACCTCATACCCATTCACCCGCGCAACCCTCTCGGCCACCAGCTCCCGCAGCCAGTGCCAGCCGGACGATGGTCCATACGTCATCGGCTCCCGCTGTATCGACTCGATCGCAGCCTGTCGAATATGTTCAGGCGTGCGAAAACTCGGCTCGCCAATATGCAGGCGTATAGCCGGGGGCAAGACCTCACCTCGTGCCTCTGCCTCCTGCTGCATGTGCGAAGCGTATATGCTCAGGTTGGTGATGTCGTTGACCGGTAGGTTGTGGATATGCTGTCTGCCAACTTTCATACGGTATCAGTTTCTGTTGTTGTCACTCACGCTTGTAAGTAGGTATTGCTCGGCTTCTCGAGCTGTAGATACAATACTTATCTTAACCGTCAAACGGCTTAATACTTCTGGGTCGTTGATAGCTTCGGCTTGTTTCTTTGCCAGGAACGCAAGTTCGGGAAAGCGTTCCTGTATAATCTCAAGAAGCGTCCGACGTTGGGTTCGCAAACCCTCCTGTCGGCCCTTCTCTATGCCCTTCTCTATGCCTTTCTCTAACCCTTTCTCTAACCCTTTCTCCATGCCCTCTTCCAATACTTCTTGATAGACGGGTGAATCTCGTAGGAAATCACCAAGCATAGCGAACCTCCTTTTCAGCCATTTCAGGTCGTCTGTAAGTACCTTGGCAGCCAGAGCGTACCCAATCCATAATGATTCAGTTCGCTCTGCCTCTACTAATCGCGTTACCATCTTCTCAATAACTTCACGCCGCGCGCCATCCCTGGTTAATGGTAGGAGCGCAGATAACCCTACCAGACCGGTCTGTATCAATTCTTCGGCTGTGACCTTATGCAATTCGATACACCCATAGTAAAAACGCACTACTTCCTCGCCTATGGGTGATTCTCGCACGAAAGGAGACTGCGGCACATTTC
>VBHV01000244.1 GCA_005881995.1 Chloroflexota bacterium
AATACATCGGCCAAGTTGTGCGAAATGACGACTACTGCCAGACCCTGTTCGCGCATACGGTGAATGAGTTGGAGCACCTGGCGCGTCTGTGCCACACCGAGCGCGGCAGTCGGTTCGTCGAGCAGGACGATTTTGGCGTTGCGCAAAATAGATTTTGCAACCGCGATCGATTGTCGCTGTCCACCGGACAGGCTCTTGACAATTGCGCGAACGGAAGGAAGCTTGACATCGAGCGTGCGCAGAACCTGTACGCCCTGCCTCTCCATGTCGTTCTCATTCAAGATGCTCACAGGACTGTGTTCTTCGCGCCCTAAAAAGAGGTTCGAGACCACGTCCAGGTTATCACAGAGGGCGAGGTCCTGGTAAACGGTCTGAATGCCCAGGCGCGTAGCAGCTTGCGGAGTGGCAATTTTAACTTGTTGCCCCTCTACAAAGATTTCGCCATCATCGGCAGGCTCGACACCGCTGATGACTTTGATAAGGGTTGATTTCCCTGCGCCATTGTCGCCGACGAGGCCAACTACTTCAGTCGCGTAGACCTCGAAATCCACGCCGGATAGAGCGCGCACAGCGCCGAAGGATTTGTTGATGCCGCGCAAACGCAACAAGGGTTCGTCCCGTGGCTCTTGCGCAGGGGTTGCAGTTTCGCCGACCGAAGGGGTAAAATTCTCGGCCATTCGATCCTCCAATCTGATAACCACCTGAAAATAAAGGTACTGCAAAGATGTAGCTGACTTAGTATATCACCCATTAACCCAGGTTAGTAGTTATGATTCGCCTGGCGTCTAGTGGACGCCAGGCGAAACCTATACACGAATAAAAAAGACTGCCGTCACGGACAGATGCCACCGGTGCCCGAGGGCAGCCCCTGGCAGACTTGTGCAAGGGTGTAGAAGCCGGCGGTGATCACCTTCATGACGTTGGTCTTGTCGATGGCCTCCGGCGTCTCCAGATCCGGCGAGATGTTCGCGCCGCCCTGGGTCGCCGTAGTTGCTCCATTCGTCAGGCTGGAGATGCTGTTGCCCTTGCTGATGGCAGCGACCACGTTCGCAGTTGCCTGGGCTTCAAGCGAGATGTCCTTGAAGACAGTCATGGACTGATCGCCCAGCATGATATTCTGCAGACCCGCAATCGAGGCGTCCTGGCCGGTAACCAGCACATGCCCGTTGAGTTTCTGCTGCTTCAGCGCGGCGATCACTGTGGCGGCCATACCATCGTTGGCGACGTAGGCGATCTGGATGTTGTTCGCGTTGGCAGTCAACGCGGCCTGCATCTCAGTCTGTGCGGTCGGGTTGTCCCAGTTGGGCGTGAACTGCTCGTACACGTTCTTAAGTACACCACTGCTGAACAGAGGGTCGAGCTTATTGTGCGCACCCTTGGCGAAGAGTAACGCGTTGTTGTCCGTCTTCGAGCCGTTGATCATCGCCACATTACCAACGCCTTTCTTGACGAAGTCTTTGTAGTGATTGACGATGTACTGTCCCTGCAGTTCACCGACCGCCACTCCATCGAAGGAGACGTAGGCAGCCAGGTCGTTGGACTGGATAAGACGGTCATAAGTGATCACAGGGACGTTGTCTGCCTTCGCTTCGGCTACGATAGCCGAGGCCTTGACGGCGTCACTGGGAGCAACAACCAGGATGCAGTCACCCTTTGTCAGAGCTGCGTCTGCCTGGGTCTTCTGCTGGTCAGCGTTGCCTTGTGCATTGGCGTAGTCGACGGTCGCGCCAGGGAGGGCGGCAGGGATATCCCGCTGCAGATCTGGCCTGTCGACGCTATCCCAGCGGAAAGATGTGGCCGTCTCCGGGAGGAGTACGCCGATCTTCATACAGCCCTTGCCGTTGTTGCCATTGATGGTATTACTGCCTCCTCCGCCATTGGAGCTGCCGCAGGCGACAATCAGCACGCTCAGGAAAAGAGTACCGATAATTGAGGCAATGGTTTTACTTTGCCGGCCAAATAGGTTCATTGCGATTTTGTCCTTCCTCGCGACACCTTTCGAGGGCATGTGCGTGGTAAGCCCCCGTTTGGAAAGATGCGCACTGTAAGACTAAACGGATACCTGTACAATACGACGGTTGAGTGAAATCCTGCTCTTGTAGTATCGAAACCTTCCTCCTTTCTTACCGGCATAGGCGTCTCAATAAAGCGCTGTCAGTCAATGTACCTCTGCCGGTATACGTGTGGAACGCTCTTCTCGCTGGGCCGCCGCTTCCTCCCGTTCGATGAGGATGCGTTCCCAGGCCTTGAAGAATGGATAATATAAGAGAGCGGAGACAGCCAGGTCGAAGAATTGCAGGAGACTTCCTTTGATGTCGCCCCCAGTGGCAACGAACCCGCTGACTCCGATGGGTACGGTAAATGGCTGCAGGACGACCGGCACATGCACCAGGCCCGCCGCGAAGACGATGTAGTTGATGGTAACGATGATGACAGGTACCAGCACAAATGGGATCATCATTAACGGATTGAGCGCCATTGGCACGCCAAAGGTGACCGGCTCGTTGATATTGAAAATGGCAGGCCCTAGCGCTACCTTGCCTACCGTGCGCAACTGTGCTGAACGCGAGCGCAGCATGTAGATCACCAGCGGCCATGTCGCGCCCGAACCACCGAGATGGGCGAAAATATGAAAAAACGGCTCGGTGACGATGCCATGACCATTGGCCGTGGCGTTTGTGGCCAGCGTACTCAGCCAGAATGGGAGCGCAATCGCTGTCACCACGTTCATACCATGGATGCCTACCGACCACAGTAACATCATCAAAACGATCTCAAGCAGGGCAGCAGGGTAGCTATCCTGCACAAATACCAGCGGTTGGAATGCCCGCATAAGTAAGATAGGCAGCGTCATTTGCTGGACTTTGCCATCGGCGCCGCTAAAGGTAAACGAGCTGACGGACCATTCGATGCCCCAGACCAGCGTGATCAGCAGGATGGCCGGCACCAGCGCCTCAAAGGCGCGTGTGACATTGGGCGGCACGCTTTTGGGTAGCCGGATGGTAAAACGTGATCCGCGAAAGCGGCGTACGATTTCGGTGGTCAGAATGCCGATCAGGATACCGACGAGCAGCCCGTTCCCTCCGAAGTACGGTAAGAGTTGGCCCAGGCTCAAATTGGTGAGGTCGCCGACGGGTACGCTGGCGATGAGAAAGAGCACCATGGCCAGCACTCCGGGTTGTACTGGCTCGGTGCGGCGATACTGCGCCAGGCTGTAGGCTACGCCGAACGACAGGAAGAGGGCCATCATGCCAAAGGACAGCTGAAAGGGCACCAGGATCGCGTGCTGGTAGGGCGCGATGAGTGCCGCTAGCGCCGGAATGGGTGGGTTGGCGATGATGAGGAACAGGCTGCCGGCCAGAATGAGCGGCAGGGTAAAGATAATGAAGGCATCACGCACCGCCTGCAAATAGACATTGCTCGCCAGCGCGCCGAGGGGAGGAACAAGATAGCGTTCAACCCAGGCGCTGCTGCGCTCAACCATCACGCTCATTCGCACCTTCCTGTGTATTGGCTAGCAGTTCTATTACCTGACCCAGTACTGCCTGTCCATCCATTGTCGCATAGTGAAATGGCTCGATCAAAGCCACCGGTTTACCCACAGAATGTGCCAACTTTTCAATGCTCTTGCGCAAGTGTCGAATCTGCGGCGCGATCAACACCACATCACACTCATCCACTTTTGCCGCATACTCCCCCGCGCTTAGCGCTTCAATCGTCAAAACAATCTTAAGGTGAGCAGCGGCAGTGAGCATACTTTCCACCAGTAAGCTGGTAGACATGCCCCAACTGCAAACGATCAGGACCCGTATCATAATGACTCCCCCACAAGTATCGATCTAGGTATTCGCAGTTGGAATAGACGCCAGCCGCAAATTGACTTTCAACACTCTACGGGTACACTCATCAGTACCGCAACTTTCATGCCAAAAAGTGTGCTACACACATAGCACACTTCCAGGGCGACCGCGAGGGTCGCCCGTACAATACCAAAATGCCTGTTTTCCGCCTCACCGAGTATTGTACGGGCGACCCTCGCGGTCGCCCTGGCTCTCTAGCGGCATTGGCAGGTACGAGGAAGTGAGGAGGGTCGGCCCTGGCTATCATTCATAGACCTGGCTCTCTAGCGGCTTCTACGATGAATATGTCCACCTGCCGCAGAATGCCGACGATGTTATAGGCCTCTTCGTCCGGGATGGAGCGCGCTATCTGCGCGCTGAGTATATGCAGCGCACGGCGACAGATACTCAGTTCACGCGAAAAGAGCTGCTCTACCTGGGAGCGCACGGTCTCGCTGACGAGTATGCCGCGCGCCTGCGCGCCTCGCTCCAGAATGCAGGCCAGGTGCAGGATTAACCCTGCCAATACTTCTATCTCAAAGGTTTCGCCCACCTCAACTTCGATCAGTTCGATCATGCGCTCGAGCAATGGCATGACGCGCACGGGATTGAGGAAGATGAGCCGCTGGCTGAGCGTAAAAGAAATTTCGCGCATGAGATCGGCGCGCTGCGTAAAGACCAGGGTGCTTTTTGGAGTCGGTGGGGGAGAGATCCGATCCTGGCCGATGGAAGAGGGATTGAGCAGCGCGGGATCAATAAGCGTCTCGCCCAGAAGTGTGCGCAGGCGCGCGATGCCGTCGCCAAAAAGAAAATCGGTCAGCGCGATAAATGGATAGCTTTCGAGATGCGGATTGATCGTTCCTACCACCGCTACAACGTGCCGGTTGCCCACCAGGCGCTGCACCTCCGCGGCTGTTTTACTGGAGAGGCTGATATCCATGCAGAGAATTTCTATACCGTGCAGGTGCAGCCCTGGCACGTGTTCTTCGATCAGCTCCGCGATCTTGGACGCGCTGCCAAAGCCGGTCAAACATACTGAAAGGATGACGCGCGATGCCTGTCTCAAAGAGGAGATAGTGGGTGCATGGCTTTCATGGTATCCATTGAGCGGCTGCCGCTCCTGGGAGGATGCTCCATCCCCCTGGCTGAACATATGGCCGTTTTCGCGATCATCGTTGGAACGGGTATGCACCAGGCTGGCAGCCAGTTGATCGAGCGTCAGATGCCGCGTGCGCTGTGCCCGTCGTACTGCTTCAACCAGTAATGGCGCCGAGGCCCCGGCAATCGTGCGAACCTGAATCCCCGTCTGTCGAATAATCAGTTCCCCTAGAGAAAGCAGCGAGGCAAAATCGACGAGCAGGAGGACGCCGCTGCCCTGGTCAGCCACCTGCACCCAGTGGATCACTTTACCCAGTAACTCTTCTGGTGATTCATCCAGCGTGAGTTCTACCCAGCGTACCGAATTGATGCCCACAAGGGTATTGGCCAGCTCCGCCATGCCCGCAGCGATACCGCGTCCATGAGCAGCTACGACAATACCAACGGTAGCCTGTTCACTGTTGAGCAAGGCTTCGGCATTTGCCAGCAAAATGGCCAGCACATCTGTTTCGCTTTCCGGTAGAGATACGCCTAGCTGCGCACGAAATTGCAGGAACGCGCTGCGCGCAACCTCGTACTCGATGGGATAAGTACGCCGCACGGACTGAAGCGGCAGGCCTGCGATCTGGCGTTCCTGGGCGATGTGTTCAAGCGTGCTGGTGAGATGCATCGCCAGCACCAGCGCCAGCTTTTCTGGCAACGCGCGCCCCAGCTGCTCTTCTGCGTAGCGCGCGATAGCGTTGCTGATGGCCGCGATGCGTTCATCGATCAAGTTTGTTGTCGAGCCCGCGTGCTTCTCCCGAACTTCATCGGCGAAACGCTGGAAATAGTCCTGGATGTCGAGGTGCAAAAGCCGGTGAATTTCACTATCGGGCAGGCCACTTCTGCGCAATCTATTCAAGTCCGTGCTGATCGTATCGTAAAGGTCCTGCGCCGACTCCGGCACGCTATCGAGGTTAAGCCCGGTGGGAGTGAAGATGTGCGCCGCTTCTAACACCTGCTTGATTGGTTCGAGCAGGCGATGTAATTCAGCCGTGCGCAGTAAACCGCGCCGCACGTGATCTGGCAGCACTCCCAGGTGCACGTGCAGTTCCTGCAGGTTATGCGTGCGAAATTCCAGGTAGGCGCGCGCACAGGTGAGCTGGATATCGGTGCGCAGCTGGCCAACGTTGCCGGGACACTCATAGACCAGCAGCGCGTGCAGCACCTGGGGTTCAACGGAAATGTTGGTGCCAATGCTGCTGCATTCAGTCGTGAAAAAAGCGCGCACCAACTCGTACCGTTCCATCACCGTGCGCTCGTGCAGGCCGGGGAGAGTGATGGTCATGGGAATGCGCCGCCGAAAGGTGGGCAAAAGCGCGGTCGAGGATTCCTCAGTTGTTGCCGCCAGCAACAGCAACGAGGCCGATCGTTCGTGTACATCTCCCAGGCGGCGGAAACGCTCGCGGTCCATGAGATAGAATAACATCTCCTGGCCTTCCGGTGGCAGGCGATGTACTTCGTCGAGGAACAATATCCCCCGGTGCGCCTGCTCGACCAGTCCTTCGCGATCATGGTCCGCGCCTGTATAGGCTCCGCGCATGGAGCCAAAGAGGTGCGCCATCAGCAGTTGTGGATTGTTGGCGTAATCTGCGCAGTTGAAACTAATAAATGGCGCGTCGGGGGGTAATGCCTTGAGTTCGAGCGCGTAGGCATGCATCAAGCGCGCCAGGGTTGTTTTGCCGACGCCGCTTGGCCCGCAGAGCAGGGTGTGCAGCCCGCGCGGTGGATAGAGCATGGCGGCTTTTGCCTGCTGCACCGCGACCTTGAGTCCCTCATCGCTGCCGATGAGCGTGTCGAAGCTGGTCACGATTGCTCCAACTCGCACTGAAGCCGAGATCATGGGTGGCTTGCCCGGCTCCTTCAGGACCGCGGGTGTGAAGGGATACGGGTGCTCTTGCGCCGGTTCGTTTGTCTGCCCGGGTCTTGTAACCCGCCACGTTTCTTCTTGTAGAGGTGAAATTGAAGGCGTCTTCAAAGTGAACAGGACGGGGCGGCCGGGAATGCGTTCCACCAACCCTTCCTGAACCAGGAGATTGAGATCACGACTGGCATTGGTGCGATCTACTTGAGCTTGCCTTGCGACTTCCTCCGCGCTGTAGCCGGAATAACGACGCAGGACGCCATTCTGTACGGGTCGTTGCGAACACAATGATCGCAATGTCTCAAGTACCCGGTCTTTGCGAAGCACGCAACGACTCCTTTCAGGCACGCCATCATACCTACCTGCCGGTAAGTGTACCATTCTCATTGGGGACAGGGAAAGCATGCAATTTTCTAGCCGCGCATGTGGTTACGTCCATATATGTATACGTTCAAATAGCTGTACAAATTCACAGAGACCTGCTTTTTCCTGCATACTGCCGAAAAGCGAATAACGTTAGGGGGGCTTGTGTTCTCTAATAATAGGAGGTAAAAAAGCGGTCAATCCCCTTTTTAGATAGGAAAAATTGCCTGTTATGATATAAGGACATTAGAATTTCCTTAGAAAACTTTCACATGAATTTCACTAGTCAAAGGGATGGGGTTGGGATGAACACCAATACTCGAACTTATCGATCAATCAATTCTTATGGCGTCATCGGTGATTGCCATTCGGTCGTGTTGGTCGCTCCAGATGGGTCGGTAGATTGGGGATGTCTGCCGGACTTTGACAGCCCGGCCATCTTTTGCCGTCTGCTTGATGCGGAACGTGGGGGCTACTTTCAGATCGCTCCCACAGAAGGGACGATTCCGGGAGTGCAGCGCTACCTGCGAGGAAGCAATGTTTTGCAGACCAGGTTTACGAGTACAGTTGGGGAAATTATCCTCACCGACTTTATGCCGGTCGAGACGCTGAGCGCCTGGCAGTATCGCGAATTGAACAACAATACGTGGACACGTGAGGATGGTTCCTGCCATTGCCTCGTGCGCATTGTTGAATGCACGCATGGCGAATTGCCTATCACGATGACCCTCAAAGCCAGTCCGGATTATGCATCCGCGACAAGCGAGGTTTCACTTATTCCGGGTGGGATGGGCGCCGTCATTTCCGGCGGCAGGCAGCACGTTGGCCTGGGAGTCGTTGGCGCGTATCGTTTACCATCGTTCTCTATGTCTGTGCGACAAGACGACGGCGAAACGCATCCCTCTGTGATTGTGCAGGCCACATTACAAGAGGGCGAGCGCCTGTTGTTTGCCGTAGGCATGGGGCGCAATGCCAGGGCTGCGCGCCGCCTGGCAGAGGAAGAACTGCACCTGCGCAACTTCGATTGGGAACTGGCGCACACGCTGCATTGCTGGCGTACCTGGATAGAGAGCTGTTCCTATCGAGGCCCATACCAGGACCTTGTCCAGCGCAGCGCGCTCGTTCTCAAAATGATGACCTATGCTCCAACAGGCGCGATAGTGGCTGCTCCTACCACCTCTTTACCGGAGGGTCTAGGCGGTGTACGCAACTGGGACTATCGCTTCACCTGGCTGCGTGATGCCACCTTCACGCTGTACGCCCTGAATGTGCTGGGCTTCACGGAGGAAGCGCATGCCTTTACCCACTGGCTGCGCCGCCTGTCTTACTCAAATGGCGAAGACCTGCAAATCATGTACGGCATCCGGGGGGAGCGAGAATTGATCGAACACGAACTCTCCCATTTGAGTGGATATTGCGACTCCAGGCCCGTACGCATTGGCAACGAAGCTGCCAGGCAGAAACAGATGGATGTCTTCGGAGAAGTGCTTGATTGCATTCACCTGTTCCGGCGCCAGGGTGGCTTTGAGCGCTACGGCGAAAGGCTGGAGGGGCATTTGTGGGCCATGATGTGCCAGCTGGTCGAGCATGTCTGCGCGCACTGGCACGAACCCGATAGCGGCATCTGGGAAGTCCGCGGCGGCCTTCAGCACTTCGTCTATTCCAAAGTCATGTGCTGGGTGGCGCTGGATCGCGGCATTCGCGCGGCGGAGCAATTACGCCTCGAGACTGATCTCCCGCGCTGGCGACAGGTGCGCGACCAGATTCGCACGGACATCCTGACGCATGGCTACAATACGCAGGTTGGCGCCTTTACGCAATCGTATGCGAGTACGACGCTGGATGCATCGAATTTGCTGTTACCCCTCGTGGGTTTTATTGCACCCGATGATCCGCGCATGCGCTCAACCGTTGATCGCATTATCGAGCGCTTGACCGATGAACACGGCTTTGTCTACCGCTATCATGCCGAAGCGACTGACGACGGCCTGACCGGCGATGAGGGCACGTTTACCATCTGCACCTTCTGGCTGGTGGATAACCTGGCTATGCAGGGTCGTGTCACAGAGGCTCGTTCGCTCTTTGAGCGGTTGTTGAGCTATGCAGGCCATCTTGGGCTGTTCTCGGAAGAGATCGATACCTCCAACAATACCGCGTTAGGCAATTACCCGCAAGCCTATACGCATATCGCCTTGATTAACAGCGCGTATAATCTGAAGAGAGCCGAAATGCGTATGGCCGAGCATCACACCGATCCCCTTATTGCCGCCATTCGGCTGCAAAAGAACAGTCAGGTCAGCAGGTAAATATACCCGGCAATACTGAAGGGCGAACCATTGTGTTCGCCCTTTTTTGTTTGGATATGAAAAATTGCGATTCTATGCGATAATAGCGAAAAACATAGAGAAAGAACAGCCTGTGTCAATAGAGATTCATTATCCAACTGCCAGCCTCAAACCGCATCGAGACGAGAGCCTGCAAAGCGGGCACCTCTGGATTTTTTCGGGGGCGTTGCAACAGCAGCCGCGCTGGATAGAGCCGGGGGGGCTGGTCGATGTCAAATCGGCGACGGGGCAGTTTGTGGCGCGCGGCTACTACAATCCTGAGACCGATATCGCCATACGCATCCTGACGCGTGACATCTCCGAAGCCATCGACCTCGACTTTTTACGGGGGCGTATTCGCAGCGCGGTGGAACTGCGGCAGGTATTTGACCCGGACAAGACCAATACCTACCGGCTGATCAACGCCGAGGGCGACGGCCTGCCCGGCCTGATTGTAGACCGCTTCGCCGAGATTCTGGTTGTTCAGATTCACACGTTGGGTATGGATCGCCTGCGCCCGCTGATAGTCGAGGCGCTTATGGATGAAACTGGGGCGCACGGCATATTGTTACGCAACGACAGCCAGTCGCGCCGCCGCGAGGGTTTAGGGGTTGAGGAGCCGCGCGTCGTCGCGGGCGGCGTTCCCACACGGGTCGCGGTACGCGAAAATGGCGTGCTATTTCTTATTGACCCCTGGGAGGGGCAGAAAACAGGCTTTTTTCTCGACCAGCGTGACAAACGCGAGGCGCTGCGCAAATACGCGCGCGCGAAACACGTGTTGAACTGCTTCAGCTACACCGGCGCATTTTCGGTCTATGCCGCGTTGACCAGCAGCGAAACGCGTGTCACCAGCGTCGATATCTCCGAACCCGCCATAGAGATGGCGCGCGAGCAATTCCTCCTGAACGGCCTCGATCCCAACCGGCATCAACTTCTTATAGCCGATGTGTTCGAGTATCTGGAAGAAGCGCAGCGCAATGGCGTTTCATTTGATGTAGTGGTGTTGGACCCGCCTGCCTTTGCCAAAAACCAGGGCGCGCGCGCTCAGGCTCTGAAAGCTTACCGCCGCCTGAACACGCTCGGCATGCAGGTATTGCGGTCCGGCGGCATCCTGTTGACCTGTTCGTGTTCGGGTGTCATCGGCATGGATGATGTGCTGGGAACGTTATCCCATGGCGATGCCGGAGACGGCTTACTTGAAAGCGGTATTTTGCCGCGTCGAGTAGTTCCAGTCATGGGAAGGGAAACATGAGCCAGCGGCAACTTTATTGGCGGTACAATCGCTCTTCTCCGCGAAGAATTCAGGGCAGTTTGAGAGGCAGCGTTCTTTTGCTCCTCTGCTTCCTTACTGCATGTGCCGGTACAACGCACTCACCAACGAAGCAGGGTACTCCAACAAAGCCGACGACCTCGCCTGTAACGCCCTCGTCACCAGCTACCTTTACAGTGGGCAGCAGCGCTACTCACCATTACGAATACGTCTTCCCAGATGGGGAAATGGATGTGTTCGACATGGATCAAGGACAGGCGCTGGTTCAAAAAATCGCTTTGCCGACGACTGCTGGGGTGAGAGGCGTGGTCGCAAGTCCAGTCACCCATATGCTTTATGTCAGCTACGGAAGTGATCACGGCGCGGGAGGTTCGCTGCTCAAATACGACCTGCTCGCTCAAAACATCGTCTGGCAAAAAACATATGCGCATGGCGTTGATAGCATGGCCATCACTCCAGACGGCCAGACCATTTACATGCCCGATGGCGAGTTATCTGACGATGGGAACTGGTATATCGTTGACGCGCATACCGGCAATGACGCCGGGTTTATCAGTGCAGGCACAGAACCCCACAATACGCTGGTCAGCTTGAGTGGAAAGCACGTCTATATGGGCGGCAGGTTTTCGCCATATTTAACGGTTGCTGATACCGCGACGCATCAGATCATTCAGAAAATTGGACCTCTTCGGGGCAATGGCGTCAGACCATTTACAATCAACGGACAGGAGACTCTCGCCTATATGAGTACGACTGGCTTCCTGGGCTTTCAGGTTGGAGATATTCAGACCGGGCAAATTCTCTATACCGTGCCCATTCAAGGGTTTTCCTGGGATGGAAGTGGACCTACCGATCCGAGCCATGGCCTTTCACTCTCTCCTGATGAGAAGGAACTCTATGTCATCGACTGGGCCAATAATTATGTGCACGTTTTTGATGTCTCCCAGGTTCCGGCTTCAGCGCCCAGGCAGGTTGCCGATATCCAGTTGACACGGTCGATGCACCACAACGAATCCCCCTGTGCCTATGATTGTCTGGCCGATGGCTGGCTCCAGCACAGTAGAGACGGGCGCTTTGTCTACGTGGGCGACGCCGGGGACGTGATCGACACCGCGTCGCGCAGGGTCGTAGCCAACCTGGACCCCCTCTACAACTCACGCAAGATGCTTGAAATTGACTGGCAGAATGGGGTTCCTATCTTCACCAGTTCCCGGCAGGGGATGGGTTACGTGACTGCTCCGGGGTGAGCAAGCCGGGCTGCGTGCCGGTGCTCATCGTCCGCTATGCCCCGGTCGTTTCCGGTGCATGCGGGCCGCCGGGAAGCAGCACACAAAAACGACTGCCCTGTCCGTTTATCCCTGAACTCTCCACCCAAATGCGGCCCCCCATCGTCTCCACAAAGCGCTTGCTGATGTAGAGTCCCAGTCCACTGCCGCCTACGTGGCTGGAAAGGTCACGCTTGAGGCGCGTGAACTGTTGAAAGAGCAGGGGCAATTCCTCGGGCGGGATGCCTGGTCCCGCATCTTGCACACTGATGCAGACCGACGGGGGAACATCCCGTTCGTCCCGGTCGAACAGGGCCGCACTGACGACCACGGGAGCAGGTTTGGGGCAATACTTGAAGGCGTTGGAGAGGAGGTTCCCCAGTACCTGGCGCATGAGCTGCCCATTTGCCCAGACGGTCAATCCGTCAGGAATGTCTATGTGGAGACGATCCGCCTGTCCCTCGCCGGGATCGAGGTACGCGACCACGTCGCGCACCAGAAAAGCGACGGCGATCTCCCCGCGTTGAGGCGGCGGCATCTGTTCCGTGATGGTCAGCCCATCGAGCACGCTGTTGACAAGTTGGAGGAGTTCTTCACCGCTTCTAATGGCCGTATTGAGAAACCGGGCCTGCGCGGCTGCGTCCAGGCGTCCCTGCTGCACCCGCATTAATTCGAGGTAGCCCAACAGAGAGGTCAGCGGAGTACGCAGTTCGTGGTTCATATGCAGGATGAATTGATCTTTGAGCTGGTTAAACTGCCGTTGCAGCTCTGCTTGCCTACGTGCGGTGATATCTTCAGTGAATGCGAGGAAGTAGAGGGGCCATCCCTCCTGGTTGCGCACCAACGTCACGCTCAGGTTGACCCAGACGGGCGAGCCATCTTTTCGCCGGAAACGCAGCTCCTTGGCGTAGGTCTGCTGCTCACCGGTAATCAGGCGCTGCGCGTCGCTAAAGGCGAGGGAGAGATCCTCAGGCAGCATCACCCCGTGGAGCGTCTGAGCAAGTAGCTCCTCCTGTGTGTAGCCCACGATGTCGCACAGTCTGGGGTTGACAAGCAGCCAGCGTCCGTCGATCCCCACATGCGCAATGCCAACGGCAGCCTGCTCGAAAGTGAGACGAAAGCGCTCCTCGCTGGCGCGCAGCTCGTCTTCCAGCCGTTGGTGATCGGTAATGTCGACGCTCGTATCCACCCACTTGCCGGCGCGTCCACCGGGCTCGAATGTGGAAAGCTCCATTCCTTCTTGTTCGGTAGACACTGCGTTGACTCCCGTCGTGCTCACCTTAACTCAAAACTGCCTCCTTCGCACCGCCACCTTACACAACTATTCTAACACAGGTGGATAAGCTCTGGCAAATGCCACATCAAATCCGCTAAGTGTTTGTGAAGCTGCCAGGGCGACCGCGAGGGTCGNTGGATCTGTAGCTTACTTTACAATGCGCAGTACCTATGCCGCAAATTTCTATGATATACTAATTTCAACTTACTGCCTTCCTCTTTCAGCATATTCGGGAAGTGTACTATGTCGCAGACTATCGACCAGAGCCGGGCGCAACTGATCGCCGATCTACAGGAGCGGGCGGAAGCGGTGGAACAGCTCAACCGCATCGCTGCCGCGCTCACCTCTGAATTTGATTTGCAGCGTTTGTTGCAGATGATTACCGATGCAGCCCGCAAGGTAACAGCCGCCGAGTATGCTGCGTTTTTCCTCATTCCAGAGGTTGCGGGCAAAAATGGCAATGAACCCGACAATAAAGTCATCTTCAACCTGGCGGCTATCTCTGGCGCGACACCGGCCATTGAAAGGCACTTCCGTCACCTTGGCCCGGTAGAGGGCATCGGCGTACTGGAGCCGGTATTTTGGGTTGGCGCATCGATTGTGGTGGACGACGTGCTTTTGGACCCACGCTATGTAGGTGTGCCGCGCGGGCATATTCCCGTGCGCAGCTTTCTTGGCGTGCAGCTGCGTACGCGCGAAGGCTCACTACTGGGCGCGTTCCTGATAGGTGATACCCACCCCTCGCGTTTCAATACCCGGCACGTCGAGTTGATCGAGGCGTTGGGCGCGCAGGCGGCGGTGGCCATTCACAACGCGCAATTGATCGCGCGCGAACGTAGCGCGATGGAGGAGCACGCGGCAAATCTCGAACGGGAAGTGCGCGAGCGCACGGCTGAACTGGAACGGCGTAACCAGGAGTTGAGCAAAATTGCCACCGATTTACAGACCTTGCACCACGAGCTGACCGAGGCTCAGAAACGGCAAATGCTCGTGGATGAGCGCAGCCGCATCGCTCAGGAACTACATGATCGCGTACAACAAACGCTCTTCACCATTGGTCTGAAAGCCGATTGGATCATGGTGCAAATGCCGTCCCAATCATCGCTGACTCGTCCACTGCGCACCATCAAGCAGCTGGCATCGTTGGGTACGGCGCAGGTGCGCGATGCCATCTTTGCGCTCTCTTCCGATGAGTTGCTCGAAGGCGGCCTGGTGAGCATGTTGTACACGTTGATACAAAATCTGCGGGAGTCTTCAACGATTGAAGTTGACCTCGTCGTGGCTGAATGGGCTGTTCCCTTGCCATCACATATCGAGAAGACGCTTTTCACCATTGCCCAGGAGGCGCTTTCTAACGCGCGTCGCCATGCCCAGGCCACGATCGTCATCGTGACGATACAGGTGAAAAGCGATCAGGCTGTACTGGTGGTGCAGGACAATGGCGTTGGTCTGTCCCCGCAGGTGTTGCAAAGTTATCGCAATAATGCCGTGCATCTTGGACTCAAGGGCATGCATCATTACATCGAAGAGCTTGGCGGTCAGTTCCTGCTTACCAATGGTGAGGAGGGCGGCCTGGTCGTGAAGGCGGTGATTCCCTTATGATTCGCCTGCTGATCATCGATGACCACGAGATGGTGCGCGAGGGATTGAAGGCGATGCTGACGACGGAGCCTGACTTTACCATTGTGGGAGATGCCGCGAATGCTGAGCAGGCATTTGAACTAATCGAGCGCCTGCGCCCGGACGTGATTTTGCTCGACATCCGCCTGCCGGGAACAAGCGGCATCGATGTCTGCCGTACCGTTACCGAACGTTACCCCGAAGCAGCCGTCATTATTTTGACCACCTTCACCGACGAATCGCTGGTAGCGCAATGCATCCAGGCGGGTGCGCGCGGCTTTATCGTCAAAGATATCGAACGTTTTGACCTCAAACGCTCTATTCGCGCCGTCGCCCGCGGAGAGGCGGCTATTGACTCCAAGGCCGCTGTAGCCGTCCTGGCCCAGTTGCGCCGCGCTTCCCACGTAAGCAATGAACCAACCCCTGAGCCGCTGAGTTCGCAGCAAATCGTGATCCTGCGCCTGGTCGCCCAGGGACTTTCGAGCCGCGAGATCGCTACCCAACTCTATTTGAGTGAAAATACCGTCAAGGGTTACGTGCAGGAAATTTTGCACCGCCTGGGCGTCAAAAATCGCACTGAAGCGGTGATGGTTGCTGTGAAACAGGGTTGGCTCTGATTCCTCTTTCTTCCCTCCCTTCATCAGTAAGAGAACGCATTTACCCACCCACGCCCGTTCAGACCAGTGGGAATAATAACGATATATCGTAGTGTTATATGCATCAATAACGAGATATCGTTATCCAAAAGAGAAATTGCACGAGGGAACAACCAGGTGGCCATTCTCTCAGGGGGGTGAAAAGAATGCACCCGATGAGGTGGGTCACCCGTTCCCTTTGAGAAAGAAGTGAAAGCAGTATGCTAGATATAGATAGAAATGGAAAGGATGCGGAGGCGCTCGATGCCTATTCGCGTTCGGTAATGGCGGCAGCGGAACGTGTTGGGCCCGCGGTCGTACGTATCGACCTCGAGCACGAGGGGCGAAGGTATGGTCCATCCACTCCCCCTCGGGAATACGGTGGTGGCATCGGCTCTGGTTTCATCTTTGCCTCAGATGGTCAGATACTGACCAATGCCCACGTCGTTGCCAATGCGCGGCGGGTGAAGGTGACGCTGGCGGATGGGCGTACCTTTGACGCCAGTCTTGTAGGGAGTGAACCAGACGTCGATATTGCTCTCCTGCGTATTGGTGCCAATCACTTGCCCGTGGCAGAATTGGGACGGGGATCGCTGCGGGTCGGGCAGCTGGTCATCGCCGTCGGGAATCCGTATGGCTTGAACTGGACTGTCACAACTGGAGTCGTCAGTGCGCTCGGTCGTACGCTGCAAGCGCCGGGTACGCGGAAAATGACGGACCTCATCCAGACAGATACGTCCATAAATCCTGGTAACTCTGGTGGCCCTCTTGTCGATAGCACAGGGCGCGTTGTTGGCATCACGACGGCCATGATGCCGATGGCACAAGGACTTGGGTTCTCGATCCCGTTGGATACGATCAAGTCAGCGCTTGCGCGCATTTACCAGAAACGAGAGGCGACACCGGCAGAGGTCGCATTGGGTGTTGGTGGCATGCGCGTGCCAATCGACCCGGCGCTGCGACAACAGCTGCATCTCACGCAGCAATTTGGCATGCAACTGCTTGAGATTCGCCCTGATGGGCCAGCAGATCGTGCTGCACTCAAGCAATTGGATGTCGTGATTGCGGCTGAGGGCGAGCCGGTGACAGAGCCAGCAGATTTACAACGGATTGTGCGCCGTCATAAGGTAGGAGAAACAATGACGGTGAGTTTCTTGAGGGGAGGGAATCTGCGTAAGGTCACTGTGGTGCTCTAAGAGTCTATCCGAATAACTATTCAGGACATGGATTTACATGATGGGTTAGACCTATTGAAAGAACCCGTTGCGACAAAAATGGATGCGCAATTCGGAACAGCTTGCCAACTCTCGCGACCAACTTCGGTCCAGCGTCTCCAGCATCCTGGGCGCAAGCATGAAGGACATTGCCTTCCGGTGCTTGACAAAGCAGGGATTCGCAGCTATACTATCCATGTTGGATATATCCAACATGGATAGTTCTTGAAAGCAGGAACGTGCGATGCAAACCAGACAGCGGGACCCAGACCCCCTTTTACCTTTGACGCCTGCGGTGTTCCATATCTTGCTGTCACTCGTCGATGGTGAACATCATGGCTACGGCATTATGCAGGAAGTGAACGGCTACGCCCAGGGGAAATTACGCCTTGGGCCAGGAACACTCTACCGTTCGATCAAGCAGATGCTGGCGCAGGGATTGATTATCGAGTGGGATGAACGCCCTGATCCGGCACTCGATGACCAACGACGGCGTTACTACCGGCTCACCGACTTTGGTCACCGCGTCCTCACAGCCGAGACAGAACGCCTGGAGCAGGTCCTTCAGGTTGCCAGAGCTAAACAACGTGGGCCTCGCCCAGAACCAACAACAACCAGCGGGGGAGGCTGCTAATGGCTGACTCTTCAAAACGCATCATCTCTGTCTCGGAGCATCTGTACCAACAGCTTCTCAGAGCCTACCCAGCGGCTTTTCGGCACCAGTATGGTGCGCAGATGACTCAGGTGTTTCTTGATTGCTGCCGCGTCGCTTATCAACAGAGCGGGACCAGAGGGGTGCTCCAATTGTGGATACCCACGCTTGGCGATCTGGTCACCAATGCCATCGCAGAACATATTTCGATGCTCATACCAAGACTGAGAAGGCACAAAGTGCTCTTTCACGCGCCGAGGCGGCTCGTGCTTCACAGACAAGGAGGACCTATGCTGCATATTGCCAACGGCGACAGTGTCGGGGGAACGCTCCGGCACACAGGTCTGCCAGGGACTATTGTCACCTGGAAAGATATCCTCCATGAAGGTCCCACGCCGGCAGGTCTTTCGCTTGGGCAGATGAGCCAGCTTCGTGCGCAATTTCTGGCCGACTGTGCGCTGGGTCCCTATGAAGAGGTGTTGGCTGATTTCCGGTCCAGGGATACAACGCTGGCCCAATTTGCTGCACACCAGGAAGTGATTCTCTGGTTTGAGCACGATCTGTACGACCAGTTACAGCTGATCCAGCTGCTGGACTGGTTCTCGCGCCAGGATCGCACAACGTCCACCATCAGTCTGATTTGCATCAATGCGTTTCCTGGCATAGCTCACTTTCTTGGTCTCGGGCAATTGAATGCCAGCCAGTTACGCTCCTTGTACGAAACGCGCCGTCCTTTGACCGAGGGAACCTTCACCCTGGGGAGCGAAGCCTGGAAAGCGTTTTGTTCGCCTGATCCCAAAGCGCTCGAGGCTTTTCTGCAAAAAGACACCTCCGCGCTGCCCTTTCTCAAGGCGGCTCTCCTGCGACATCTTGAGCAATTTCCCGCGCTGCAGGGGGGCTTGTCTCGCACGGAACGCCAGATCCTAGAAGTCGTGGCTTCAGGTGTTCACACTCCGTTAGAGATCTTCCGCGCCACGCAGGAGCAAGAGGAAAGCCCGTTCCTGGGAGATACCCCGTTCTGGTTCTACCTCTCTGGCCTCTGCACCGGGAGAAAGCCTTTCCTCAAACGCACCGATGGCAGCACGTTTTCCTTGCCTACCGCCGATTCCCACGATCCCGCATTTCGAGAACAGGTGCTTACCCTGACAGAGGAGGGACAGAACGCGCTGGTTGGGCAGGCTGATTGGATCAAGAGCAAGAGTGGGATTGATCGCTGGCT